>DATLFW010000499.1:0-4381 GCA_035540775.1 Acidimicrobiia bacterium | reverse complement strand
ATCCCGCCCGGTTTCCGACACCGATGCCACCCGCGGAGCGCGTAGAGGCGCGCGTTCTGTCCATTGAGCGTTACGGCGGCCATCTTCTGGGCAACTCAAGACCGAGGCTTCGCGGCGGTGTCCGGAGGCGGGGTGCGGCGGCGGCCGGGCCTCGGCGACCGGGCCACTCACGTCCCCTGGAACCGATCGCTGGCGGTCACGACGCATGGTCAAGACACCCACGAAGCTGTACGTCGAGACGAACGGCCACACCACCACCACCACCGTTCACCGCGACGACATCACTGTCATCTCCGACCAACGCGCCACCCCAGTCGCAGGGCTCGGCGTCGCGCTGCGGGTGGCCGTCCCCGTCGCCGACTTCGCCGCCTTGATCGGCGGGCTCGTCGTCGTCGGCGGAGCCGGCTGGGCCGGGGTGGCGTACGCACTTCTGGCCATCCTGACCCTCGCCCTCTTCGGCGACTACCGAGACCGGATCGACCCCCACCTGGACCGGCGACTGTGGTGGGTCCTGGGGCACCTCGCCGTCCCCCTCGTGTTCATCGGGCTCGTCCTCACCGGCGAGGCAGCGCGCTCGCTGGTGCTGTCCATGCCCCTCGCTGCCGGACTGCTCGTGGGTGGGCGCAGCCTCGTCTACGCAGTGACGCGGTGGGCGCGGCGCCGCGGGTACGTCAGCGAACGGACATTGATCGTCGGCGCCGGGGAAGTGGGGCTCACGATCGCCCACGCGCTGTTCCGGTTTCGCGAGTACGGGCTCCGGCCCGTCGGACTGCTCGACGACGTCGACGAGCATCTCGTTCCGAACGTTCTCGGCTCGTGCCACGGATTCGACCGCGTGCTGGAAGAGCACCATGTCAGCAAGGTCGTCGTCGCCTTCGGCACCGTCCCAGAGGAGCGGCTGGTCCCGATCCTGCGCGGGTGTGCCCAGCACGACGCCGAGGTGTTCGTCACGCCGCGCTTCTTCGAGTTGGGAGTCGGGCACGCGGCGCCGGGGTTCGAGGACGTGCGCGGCATCCCGCTGGTGCCCGTGCGCCAGGCTGCGTTCCGTCGGAGTGCCCGCGCCACCAAGCGCGCCTTCGACGTGGCGGCCTCGTCGGTCGCCCTCCTTCTGCTGTCGCCGGCCCTCCTCGTCATCGCCACTCTCGTTCGCCTGAGCGGTCGAGGGCCGATCTTCTTCCGACAGCAGCGGGTGGGGGAGGACGGACGCGTCTTCGACGTCTTCAAGTTCCGGACGCTGCGCCCCAACGACGACAGCGACATGACGTGGTCCGTGAAGGACGACGACCGGGTGACCGCCGTCGGCCGAGTGCTGCGCCGGACGAGCCTCGACGAGTTGCCGCAGTTCTTCAACGTGTTGCGCGGCGACATGTCGATCGTCGGGCCTCGCCCCGAGCGTCCGTACTTCTTCCACCAGTTTGCGGAGGAGATCCGCGGGTATCGCGATCGCCAGCGCCTCCCGTCCGGGGTGACGGGGTGGGCTCAGGTCCACGGCCTCCGAGGTGACACGTCGATCGTGGAACGCAGCCGCTTCGACAACCACTACATCGAGAACTGGTCGCCGTGGATGGACCTCGTCATCTGTGCGCGGACGCTGAAGACCCTGCTGCGCGACCACGACTGACACCGATGGTCCGACTTCACGCAACGCCGCACGCTTCGACGCCGACGCTCAGGAGGTCCCCGAGATGAAAGTCGCGATCCTTGCCGGTGGCTTCGGGAGCCGGCTCGAAGAGGAGACCGAGGTCAAGCCGAAGCCGATGGTCGAGATCGGCGGCAAGCCGATCCTGTGGCACATCATGAAGCACTACGCCCACTACGGCTTCGACGACTTCGTGATCGCTCTCGGGTACAAGGCCGAGGTCATCAAGAAGTACATGGTCGACTACTGCCCCCTGACGTCGAACCTCACCGTGGACCTGTCCAGTGGCGCCGTCGACGTGCACGACGGGCATCGCGACGACTGGAAGGTCCACCTCATCGACACGGGGCTGGCCACCCAGACCGGGGGCCGCGTGAAGCGCCTCGCTCCCCACGTCGGCGATGGGACCTTCTTCCTGACATGGGGCGACGGTGTGTCGACCGTCGACCTGCGAGAGCTCCTCGCCTTCCATCGGTCGCACGGGAAGCTGGCCACTGTCACGGCCGTCCGCCCGCCGGCCCGCTTCGGGCACCTCGAGATCGACGGCGACGAGGTCGTGGAGTTCTCGGAGAAACCCCAGGCCGGCGAAGGCTGGATCAACGGCGCCTTCTTCGTCCTCGAACCTGAGGCGATCGACTACATCGACGGCGACGAGACGTCGTTCGAGCGCGAACCGCTCGAACATCTCGCCAAGGACGGCCAGCTGGCGGCCTACCGCCACTACGGCTTCTGGCAGTGCATGGACACGCTCCGGGACAAGCGCCTCCTGGAAAGCCTCTGGTCGTCGGGCGACGCGCCCTGGAAGGTGTGGGAGTCCTGATGCGCGTCCTCGTCACCGGACACGCGGGCTACATCGGCTGCGTCCTCGTCCCCATGCTCCTCGAGTCGGGGCACGAGGTGGCCGGCCTCGACGCCTGCTACTTCGAAGACTGCACGGTGGGGGATGGGCCGCCCGAGGTGCCGTCGTGGCGCATGGACGTGCGCGACGTCAACCCCGAGCATCTCGAGGGCTTCGACGCCGTCGTCCACCTGGCCGCCCTCTCCAACGATCCCCTCGGCGATCTCAATCCCGAGTGCACCTTCGACATCAACCACCGGGGAACGGTGCGCGTCGCGAGGGCTGCCAAGGCTGCGGGTGTGACGCGGTTCCTGGTCTCGTCGTCGTGCAGCCTCTACGGGGCGCACGGCGACGACTACATCGACGAGACGGCGGCGTTCCGCCCCGTGACGCCGTACGGCGAGGCGAAGGTGCTCGCCGAGCGCGACGTCTCCTCCTTGGCCGACGACGACTTCAGCCCGACGTTCCTGCGCAACGCGACGGCCTACGGATGGTCACCGCGCCTGCGCGGAGACCTCGTCCTGAACAACCTGACGGGCTACGCGTACGCGACCGGCGAAGTGTTCATGAAGAGCGACGGGTCGCCGTGGCGCCCGCTCGTGCACATCGAGGACATCTCCCGGGCGTTCGTCGCCGCACTCGAAGCGCCGCGCGAGGTCGTGCACAACCTCGCGGTCAACGTCGGCCGCACGGAGGAGAACTATCGGATCGCGGAAGTGGCGGCCATCGTCGAAGAGGTGGTGCCCGGCAGCCGCGTCGTCCTCGCCGAATCTGCACGCCCCGATGCCCGGAACTACCGCGTCAACTGCGACCGCTTGGCCGAGACGCTGCCCGCCTTCCGGCCGCAGTGGACGGTGCGTCGCGGGGCGGAGGAACTGGCGCAGTCCTACGCCCGATTCGGCCTGACGAAGGATCAACTGGTCGGGCCCGTCTACCAGCGCATCGCGCACATCCGCCGGCTCCTCGACGAGGAGTACCTCGACCCGATGCTCCGGTGGCGAGCGCGCCATCCGGTCGGAGTAGGAGTCGCCCGTGGCTGAACCCACGCCGCCGTGCCGGTCGTGCGGAGAGACCAACCTCCGTCTCTTCCTCTCGCTCGGCAAGACGCCGCTGGCGGACGCCCTCGTCCCGCCCGAGTCGGTCGACGGCCCCGAAGACCGTTTCCCGCTCGACGTCGCCTTCTGTCCCGACTGCACGCTCGTGCAGATCACCGAGGAGGTTCCGCCGGAGAAGCTCTTCGTCGACAACTACCTCTACTTCTCGTCGTTTTCCGACGAACTGGTGCGGCACGCCGGTGAGAACGCCGCCCGACTGGTCGAGGAGCGCGGCCTCGACGGCGACAGCCTCGTCGTGGAGGTGGCGAGCAACGACGGGTACCTGTTGTCGCACTTCCAGGAACGCGGCGTCCCCGTCCTCGGGATCGACCCCTCGCCCGGGCCGGCGGCGGCTGCGGAGGAGCGGGGCATTCCGACGCTTCGGGAGTTCTTCGGGACCGAGCTGGCGGAGCGGCTGGTGGCGGAGGGGCGGCGGGCCGACGTCGTCGTAGCCAACAACGTGATGGCTCACGTGCCCGACCTCAACGGTTTCTTGGAGGGAATCCGGATCCTCCTCGCCGAAGACGGCGTCGCCACCATCGAGAACCCGTACGTGCGCGACCTGATCGCCGAGTGCGAGTTCGACACCATCTACCACGAGCACTTCTGCTACTTCTCCTGCACTGCTGTCGACGCCCTCATGCGCCGGCATGGCCTCTTCCTCAACCACGTCGAGTACTTCCCCCGCCTCCACGGAGGCACGCTGCGCTGGCACGTTGCCCGATACGAGGACGTCAGCGACGACGCTCGTCGCTTCCTCGAGGAGGAGCGCCGTGAGGGTCTGACGGGCTTCGAGCACTACGCCGACTT
>DATLFW010000498.1:0-2490 GCA_035540775.1 Acidimicrobiia bacterium | reverse complement strand
GGAGAACCGACTGCTCCCGACGAGGACCATGACGCGGATTTCATCGAACCACGACGACGACGTTGTCATCCGCCACGCCCGGCGGCTGCTCGCCGTGCGGACCGACAACGTCGGCGACATCGTCATGCTCGCGCCGGCCCTTCGAGCGCTGAAACAGGCTGCTCCGGATGCCCACCTGACGGTGATGGCGTCGCCCGCCGGCGCCGCCGCAGCCCCGCTCGTCCCTTGGATCGACGACGTCGTCGTCGAGTGCGTCGTCTGGCAGGACGCCACGGGCGAACTCGCCTTCGACCCGGGCCGGGAGATGGCGCTCGTCGACCGCATCCGGGCCGCCCGCTACGACGCCGCCCTCCTCTTCACCAGCTTCTCCCAGTCACCCTGGCCAGCCGCGTACGCGTGCTACCTGGCCGGCGTTCCCGTGCGGGCCGGGGAATCCAAGGAATTCGGCGGATCGTTGCTGACACACGAGGCGCCTTCGTTGCTCGACGGCGCCCATCAGGTCGATCGGAACCTCCACCTGATCGAGGCCCTCGGCCTCACCGGCTCCGCCCGCCCGGCGGTCGTCGTTCCGGAGGCGGCCAGGGACTCGGCCGACGACCTCCTCGTCCGCGCCGGGGTGGCGCGCGGCGAGCCGTACGTCGTCGTGGCGCCCGGCGCCACCGCGCGCGCCCGCCGGTATCCCCGTGGACGTGTGGCCGCCGTCGTCGACGGCCTCGTGGCGCTCGGGGTGCGCGTGGTAGTCGTGGGCCGCGACGGCGACGACGTCGGCCTTCCTGTCGACCGTCAGGGCGTGTCCAGTATCACGGGCCGGACGACGGTGACGGAATTGGCCGCCGTCATCGAGCGAGCCGGCGTCGTCGTCTGCAACAACTCGGGGCCGCTTCATCTCGCCGACGCCCTCGGCCGTCCTCTGGTCGTCACGTATTCGGGCACCGACCTGCACTCTCAGTGGGCCCCGAGAAACGTCCCGGCCCGTCTCCTCGACCGTCCCGTTCCCTGCTCGCCCTGTTACGGCTTCGACTGTCCCTACGACCGTGCCTGCCTCGACGTTCCGCCCTCGGAGGTCGTCGCGGCTGCGGTCGCCCTGTTCACGACCGACGACGAGCGGAAGGCCGTATGCGCGAACTCCGGATCCTGACGTGGCACGTGCACGGGAGCTACCTGGCGTACCTCGCCCACGTGCCGCACCGTCTCATCCTCCCCGTCAAGCCCGGTCGCCCTTCGGGCTACGGCGGGCGCGGCGCGAGCTTCGACTGGCCCGACACGGTCGAAGAGGTGGCCGCCGACGAAGTCAGGGAGCGGACGGACATCGACTGCGTGCTCTTCCAGTCGAGGCGGAACTGGGAGCACGACCAGTTCGAGATCCTCAGCGAGGCACAACGGCGTCTGCCCCGGATCTTCCTCGAGCACGACCCACCGCGGGAGTCGCCCACGAACACGCAGCATCCGGTGGACGATCCCGACGTCCTCCTCGTCCACGTGACCGACTTCAACCGCCTGATGTGGAACAGCGGGCGGACGCCGACCACCGTGGTCGAGCACGGCGTCGTCGTGCCCGACGAGGTGCGGTACACGGGCGAGCTCGAACGCGGCGTCGTCGTCGTCAACGGGTTGGGCCGGCGCGGGCGTCGACTGGGCGCGGACGTGTTCGAGCAGGTCCGTCAGCAGGTTCCGCTCGACCTCGTCGGGATGCTGTCAGAGGAGATGGGCGGCCTCGGCGAAGTGCCGCCCCGCAACCTTCCCGCCTTCGTGTCGGCGTACCGCTTCTTCTTCAACCCGATCCGGTACACGAGCCTCGGCTTGGCGGTCTGCGAGGCGATGATGCTCGGCGTGCCGGTGCTCGGCTTGGCGACGACCGAGATGGTGACCGTCGTCGAGAACGGCATCTCCGGGTACCTCGCCACCGACCCCGACCAACTCGTCCCGCACATGCGCAGCCTGCTCGCCGACGCCGTCGAGGCGGCCCGCCTCGGTGAAGGGGCGCGACGCACCGCTCAGCGCCGGTTTTCCATCGACCGCTTCGTCGGCGACTGGAACTCCGTCTTCGCGTCGGTCACCGCCACCCGTCCACTCCTCACGAGGTCGTCCCGATGACGTCGTCGCTCCCCGCGCTGCTCTCACGATTCGCTCACCTCGACGTCGTCGTCGTCGGCGACGCCCTCCTCGACGTCTACCTCGACGGCCACGCCACCAAGCTGTGCCGGGAAGCGCCGGTTCCGGTCGTGGAGGTGGACGAGCGCGTCGACGTCCCCGGAGGAGCGGGGAACGTCGCCATGAACCTCGCCGCCCTCGGCGCCACCTCCACCCTCGTGTCGCTCGTCGGCGAAGACGACGCGGGAGCCGTGTTGAGGCGGCGGCTGACCGAGGGGGGCGTCGACGTCTCTCGCCTCGTGGTCGACGACTCCCGGGAGACCGTCTCCCTCCAGCGCGTGACGGCGGGCTCCCAGGTCCTCGTGCGCGTCGACACCGGGAGCGAGGCTCCGCCCGCTC
>DATLFW010000497.1:0-9775 GCA_035540775.1 Acidimicrobiia bacterium | reverse complement strand
CGTGCAGCCTATGACCTCAGCGGCCCGTGGCTCGCCTCCCGAGCACGGCGGTCAACGTCTCGCGGTCGTCGCCCCGGACGACGACGATCTCGACCTCCTCGCCCGGCTCCCGATCTCGAACCGCGGCGGCCACGTCCTGCGAAGTCTCGACCGAATCGCCCGCCAACTCGACGATGACGTCGCCGCGACGCACGCCAGCCAGCTCCGCCGCCGATCCGGGCACGATCTCGACCACGAGGGCGCCCTCGTCGACGTCGATCCCGAACTGCTGCGCCACCTGCTCGTCGACGGTGATCGTCTGCACGCCCAGGAACGGGCGGGTGACGACGCGCCCCTCGCGCAGGTCGTCGATGATCGGCTTCACGGCGTCGATCGCCATGGCGAACCCGAGGTTCTCGGCCCCGGCGATGATCGCCGTGTTGATGCCGATCACCTCACCTCGCTCGTTGACGAGGGGGCCGCCGGAGTTCCCCGGGTTGATGGCGGCGTCGGTCTGGATCATGTCGGAGAGCTGTACACCGCCGTCGGCGGCCAGCGTGCGATCGAGCGCCGACACGATCCCCTTGGTCACCGTCGGCCCGCCTGCCAGGGCGAGGGCGTTTCCGATAGCGATGACGTCGTCTCCCACCTCGAGAATGCTCGAGTCGCCGAGGCTGGCCGTGGGGAGGTCGTCGCCCTCCACCTTGATCACGGCGACGTCGTGCTCGGGGTCGCGCCCGAGGACGACCGCCTCGAGCGTCTCGCCCCCGGGGACGACGACCTGGATCGCCTGGGCGCCTTCGATGACGTGGTTGTTGGTGACGATGACGCCGTCGGGACTGATGATGAAGCCGGTTCCGGCGCCCTCGCTGGGAACGGGCTCCAGGAAGAAGTTGAGGTCGAGCGAGCGCGTGCGAACCGCAACGACGGCAGGCTCCACTTCGGCGAGGATCGCCTGCACGTCGGCCGTCGACTCGACCTGCGACGTGTTCGGCCGCCGCTCGGCCCGTGCAGGGGCGTCCTCGTCGTCGTCGTCGAGGGCCATGACGCCGGCCGCCACGCCGCCCCCGACCAGCGCTCCTACCAGCGCAGCGGCCACGACCACGAGCCACCCGCGACGGGGGGCGGAGGCGGGCGCGGTCGTCTCGGATGCCGGTTGCTCGGCGGTCTCGTGGCGCCCGCCGGGCGGCACCTCGGTCGTGTCCGGGCCGCCGACGGTGTCGTTGGCGCCGGCCGCGCCCCGCAGGGAGTACGACCCCGCGCCGGTAACAGGGTCTCCGGAGCGGGTCTCGACCTCGGCCGTCGACTCCTCGGAAGGCTCCTGGGACGGCACCTCGGCGACCGGATCGGTTGCCTCCGCGTCCGCCCCCTCGGTGGCATCGCCCGGTTCGCGGGGGTTTTCACCCGTCGGATCGTTGTTTTTCGGTGCGTCGTCGGCCATGGCTTTCCTCGTACCCTAGGCGTGCCGTCGTTCCCGAGAGCCTGACACGAATCGGGCATCCGGTGGCGTCGCGCCGAGGTGCGGCGACCCTCCCCGTCTTCCCATCCGGGACGGCGCGGGCAGCGAAGAATCGAGAGCGGCGGGAACCTGGGCGGGCCCCCGAACGTTTGAGACGATGAGATGGATCAGAACGATCGAATCGAAGACACTCCCGAGGTGACTGCCTGGATGGTGCGGGCGCTCTGTCGCGGGTACGACCCTTCGGTCTTCTTCCCGTCGGACGGGGTGGGAGTCGAGGCGGCGCAGCGCATCTGCGCCGAGTGCCCGGTCAGGGTCGAGTGCCTCGAGTACGCCCTGACCTTCCGGGTCGACCACGGGGTCTGGGGCGGGTGCTCGGAGCGGGAACGCCGGCGAATCCTCCGGCGTCGCCGCGTCGGGGCGGGCTCCGGGCGACGAGCAGGCGACGCCTGAGGCGTCACGCCTGACGCACGGCCGGGGGGAGCCTCGATCCGGCGCCGCCGTCCGAGACGGCCCGGCGCCGGCGGCGACGGGTCAGGCCCGGTCGGTCTCGTCCTCGCGCGACTCTTGCGTGCCCTCGTCGACGCCCTTCTTGAACTCCCGCTGGGCGCGCCCGAGCGATCGGGCGAGCGCCGGGAGGCGGCTGCCGCCGAAGATCAGCAGCACCACGAAGAGGATGATCAGGAGTTCCGCTGCACCAAGGTTCGGCATCGAAGGTCCTTTCGCCGAAGGTCAGGTTACCGCCCCGGCTCGCACCGCCTCGACGGCGACCTCCAGGTCGTCCGGCGACGTCAGCGAGAACGGAAGTGGGCCGACGCAGAGGATGAGTTGGGCGACGCCGGCCTCCCGCCAGGCGGCCGCCTGGGCGGCGACCTCGTCGACCGTCCCGACGAGGCGACCCTGCCTCCACTGGTCGAGGCTGGTGGTGTCGAGCATCCCGCCCGGGGCCTGTTCCTGCATTCGCCGGTAGCGGGCCTCGAGGTCGGCCTCGTCCTCGCCGACGAGCGTGTAGAGGCCGAGCGTCCGCCATACCGAGTCGGGATCGCGGCCCGCGTCTTCGCACGCCCGTTCCAGCACGCCGACCCGCTCGGCGTATGCGTCGGGCGTCCACACCCACACCGTGTTCCATCCGTCGGCTTCCTCGGCGACCAGGCGCAGCAGGCGATCGCCTTTCCCGCCGACGAACACCCGCGGTCGCGGCTGCTGAGGAGACGCAGGCTGAGCAATGGCGTCGCGAACGGTGTGGAACTTCCCGTGAAGGGTGTAGGGCCCCCCGCCGAGCAGTCCGGTGAGGATGCGGACGGCCTCGCTCGTGCGCGCCAACCGCTCGCCGGGCGGCGGCAGGGTCATCCCGATCGCCTCGTACTCCGGCTCGTACCAGCCTCCGCCGATCCCGACGTCGATGCGGCCGCCGGCGATGGTGTCGAGGGTGGCGAGGGTCTTCGCCAGCACGCCGGCCGGGCGGAGCGCTTCACACAGCACGAGCGTCCCGAGCCGGACACGCTCCACCTCGCAGGCGAGGGCCGCCAGCGTGACCAGCGGTTCGAAGGTCCCGTAGTGCCCCGGCCCCCCGCCGTACTTCTCGACATCGAGGAACAGGTGGTCGGAGAGGTACACCTCGTCGACCCCGAGTTCGGCAGCCCGGCGGGCCGTCCCGAGGAGCGTCTCCCACCGGAGCGGGTTCTCGCCGGGAATCGAGAAGTCGTAATGGGGCAAGGCAAGGCCGATCTCCACGACGGCCGATGCTAGTGAACGCCCGGGAGCGTCCCCTGGTGGTGGGCGGCGCGTACGCTTCCGCCGTGCCGTCGTCGCCGCCGTTCGAATGCGTCATCAACGTCTCCGAGGGACGGGACCGTGCCGTCCTCGACGCCCTCGCCGAGGTGGCCGGGCCACCGCTCGTCGACCTCCACCGTGACGTCGACCACCATCGCTCCGTCTTCACCCTGGCCGGCGATCTCGGGGTGGTGGAACGGGCGGCGCGCCGCTTGGCCGCCGCCGCCGTCGAGCGGCTCGACATCGCCCGGCACGTCGGGGTGCACCCCCGACTCGGGGTCGTCGACGTCGTCCCGTTCGTCGCCCTTGACCCGAAGCGGCGCAAGGACACCATCGAAGCCGCCCGCCGCTTCGCCGTCCGGCTCGCCGTCGACCTCGACGTCCCCGTCTTCCTCTACGGCGACGTGTCACCCGAGCGGCGAACCCTGCCCGACGTGCGCTTGCGGGCCTTCGCCGACCTCCGCCCGGACATGGGGCCCGAGCAACCGCATCCCACCGCGGGCGCCACGGCGGTCGGGGTCCGCGACGTGCTGGTGGCCGTCAATTGCGACCTCGACGTCGACAACGTGCCCCTCGCCAAGGAGATCGCCCGGACGGTGCGAGAGCGCGACGGGGGCCTGCCGGGCGTGCGCGCACTCGGTCTCCCTCTCCCGACGGCGGGCCGGGCGCAGGTCTCGATGAACCTCGTCGACCTGGCGCGCACGGGCCTGGAGGCGGCGTGCACCGCCGTGCGGCAGGCCGCCGAGGCGCGCGGAGCTCGCGTCGCCCGGGTCGAGCTGGTGGGATTGGTGCCGGCGGCCGAGTTGGCGCGGTGCAGCGCCCAGTTCCGGTCGTGGGCGGAACTGGGCGCCGACCAGACGATCGAGTCGCGACTGAGCCGACGGGAGGGCCGCCAGCCCAGGAACTGACGACGGTCAGGCGGTGGCGCCTCCGGCGGCCGCCACGGCGGCTCGCCGGGCGAGAGCCCGCTGACGCCGGATGCGACGCCGCTCGCGCTCCGAAAGGCCGCCCCAGATGCCGAACTTCTCGCCGTTCTGGAGGGCGTACTCGAGGCACTCGAGGCGCACTTCGCAGCCCCGGCACACCGACTTGGCCTCCTTGGTGGAGGCGCCGCGCTCGGGGAAGAAGAGATCTGGGTCGACTCCCAGGCAGTTGGCCTTCGCCTGCCAGCTGCGGTCGCCGGCGCTCAGTTCTGCGAAGAAGATCTCCACCGTTTCCCCCTTGCCACGGGTGCCCGGGAATCCGGACCGTGTAATTACAACACTGCAACTATGGCGTGTTCGTTCGGTGTACGCAAGGGGGACTTCCGTACGCTGTGCCACGCAGAGCGCGTGATGGGCCTCGTGGCGTCGACGGCGGCCACGCTGCGAGAGGCGGCGAGGACGGGAGGAGTGACGGTGGACGTGAAGGCGGGCGAGATCGAGATCGAGCGCCAGGGCGGCGGGTACCACGTCTTCCCGAAGGACCGCACGCACGTCGCATCCGACGGGACCCCGCTGGCGTACTCGGTGCGTGGCGAGGGGTCGACCGGCACGACGTTCCACCTGGTGAACGGCTGGAGCTGCTCCGACGTCTACTGGGCCGGCATCGCCCCCCGCCTCGAGGCGTCGGGGCATCGGGTCGTCGTCGCCGACCACCGCGGCCATGGCGCCTCCGGACTCCCCCGTCGTCCGGGCTACCGCGCCCGCAACATCACGCGCTCCGACATGTCGCTCGAGCGGGTGGCCGCCGACCACCTCGAGATCCTCGCCGCCGAAGGCATCGACGGGGCCGTCCTGGTCGGCCACTCCATGGGCGTCCAGGTGGCGCTCGAGGCCTACCGGCAGGCCCCCGAGCGCGTCAGCGCCCTCGTGTGCATCGCTGGGCCGTACGAGAACCCGATCAAGACGTTCTACGGGCGCGACGAGGTCGACCGGGTCTTCCCAGTGGCGAAGTACGCCCTCCACGTCATCCCTCGCTTGCTCCTCCCCGCGTGGCGACTCCTCGGGCGTCAGTACCGCCTCGGTCACCGCCTCGCCCTGCTCACGCGGGCGGCCGGACCGAAGGTGACAGCCCGGATGCTCGCTCCCTACATCGAGCACCTCACCAGTCGCGATCCCCTCGTCCTCTTCAAGCTGGTGGAGTCGATGCGCGAGCACTCGGCGACCGACCTCCTGCCCGAGATCACCTCGCCGATCCTGATCGTGGCGGGAAAGCAAGACCCGTTCACGCCGGTGTCGGTGCAGCGCCGGATGCACGCGCTGGCGCCCGAGTCGGAACTCATCGAGTTCCCGGAAGGGCGCCACACCCTGCCGCTGGAGGAGCCAGCGGCGATCGCTGCCGCCATCGAGGAGTTCATCGCCCGCCGGCTCGGCGAGGCTGACGCAGGGTCGGCGACCGCCGCCGCCGACCCTGCCTGACGTCCTTTGGGCTGTTACAGCCGGTCGTGACCGGCTGTAACAGCCGAAACGACGCCGGAACCGGAGTGTCAGGTGACCTCGACGCCGAGTTCGGCGAGGGCTGATCGGCGGCGCTGCTCGCGCTCGTCGTCGGATCGCGACAGGACGTCGCGGATCGTCGCGACCAGGTGTTCGATGCTGAACGGCTTGGTGACGTAGTCGCACGCGCCGAGCTGGTAGGCACGGGCGAGGTCGGCCGCCGCCGCCTTGGCAGAGACGACGATGGTGGCCGTGCGGTCGCCTCGGCGGCCGAGCGCTTCGAGGACACCCCACCCGTCGAGTACGGGCATCATGACGTCGAGGAGCACGACGTCGGGCTGCTCGTCCTCGACCCGCGACAGCGCCGTCTCGCCGTCGGCAGCCAGCACGGTCACGAACCCCTCGCTCTCGAGGTTGACGCGCATCATCAGCAGGATGTCGGGTTCGTCGTCGACGATGAGGATCTTCGGCTGATCCGTCATCCGAGCAGGCCTCCCCCGCCGCCGGAGACGGCCGCGGACGTACTCAGGCTACTGGACGAGCGAGCCATCTCCGGGCGCTTCGCTGGCGGTGCGCTCAGACGGCCGTCCGCCGGGTGCGGCGCTGCTCGAGGAAGTCGACGAGCACGTAGTCGCCCAGCGTTTCGGGCGTGGTGAAGAACGCCCGACCCCGGTTCATGCGGGTCATCCGCTCCACGAACTCCTTCAGGTGGTAGCTGGCGTCCAGCATGAAGGTGTTGATCCGGATCCCCTCCTTCGTGCAGCGCATGACCTCCTTCAGGGTCTCCTCGATGGTGCGCGGCACGGGCGGGTAGGCGAAGAACGGCTCCCCGTTCTCGATGTGGGCGGTCGGCTCGCCGTCGGTGACCATGATGATCTGCTTCGTCCCGCTCTGGCGGGCGAGCATGCGCCGGGCCAGCAGGAACCCGTGCTGCATGTTGGTGCCGTAGACGAAGTCCCACGAGACCTCGGGAATGTCCTGCGGCCGCAGCTCGCGGGCCACTTCGGAGAACCCCACGATCCCGAGGTAGTCGCGGGGGAACCGGCTGGAGATGAGGGCGTGAAGCGCCATCGCCACTTTCTTGGCGGCGAGGAAGTTGTCACGCATCGGCATCGACAGGGAGAGGTCGACCATGAGGACGGTCGCCGCCCGCGTGAGCAGCTCGGTGCGCTCCACCTCGAAGTCGTCCGGCGACAAGCGGACCGGTGTGCCGGGGCCGGCCCGCCGGAGCGCGTTCCGGACCGTCCCCTGGACGTCGAGCCGGAACGGGTCGCCGAACTCGTACGGCTTGGTCTCATAGTCGCTCTCGTTGCCGGCACCGGAACGGACGGTCTCGTGGCGACCGATCCGGTCCTTGGCGAGGTGTTCGAACAGGTCGCCGAGCGCCTTCTGGCCGATGCGGCGCATGCCGCGCGGCGTGAGTTCGTAGCGACCTTCACGCTGCTCGATGAGCCCCGCCTCCTCGAGCATGCGGGCCAGCTCGGCGAGCCGTTCGAGGGATCGACCGGCGTCCTCGCCGAGCAGTTCGGCGGCCCGTTCGACGTCGACTTCGGCGAGTGCCCCGGGCTGGGTTGCCTGCTGGAGCATCCGCTCGAGGGCGTCGAGATCGTCGAGGGTGTCCATGAGCGAGGCCGCCCGGGCGAGATCGAGGGGATCCTGCCCCGAGAACTGCATGCGGCGGTTCCAGGGGAGGTCGGGGAAGGCGTCCTGGAGGTGGCGCGACAACTCGTCGACCTGCCACTGGAGATCGATGTCGTCGAGGAGGGAGTTGGCCAGCTGCTGGAGCTGCTGGCGCTGTTCGGGCGTCATCGACGCCATCAGCGACTGCATCTGCGCCATCGAGCGAGCCATCTGTTCGAGGAGCTCGTCGAGGTTGCGGGGGTTGCCGGGGAAGAAGTCGCCGTAGCGCTCCATGAACCGGTCGAAGTCGGGCTCCTGGCCGGCCGCCCGCTGCTCGAGCATCTGGTTCAGCTCGGCCAGCATGTCCTTCATCCGCTGCATCTGTTCGGGCGTCATGTTCGACAGCGCGTCGGACATCTGGTTGAACGTCGACCGGAGCATCTCCTGGCGGAGTTCGTCGAGCAGCTCCTCGAAGCGCTGCCGCGCCTCGTCGTCCATGAAGTCGTACTGCTGGAGCTCCGACACTCGCCCCGCCAGGTCGGGCGGCATGGCATCGAGCTGGCGGGACCGCTCGCCGGCGAGGCCCTCGACGATCTCCTGGCGGCGAGGATCGCCCTCCGCCCGGGCCTCGTCGCGACGGCGCTGGATGCCCTGCCGCTCCATCTCCACGACCTCGTCGAGGCGCCGGGCGACGTCCTCGTAGACGCCACCGAGGTCGTACCGGTCGAGTTCCTCCTGGCGGCGCTGACGCAGCCGTTCGAGCATCTCCCGGAGGCCCTGGAGGCGCTCGCCGTCGGCGCCCGTCATCCCCTGCTGCATCAGGCGGCGCATCGCGGCGTGGAGATCGCCGTGGTAGAGCAGGTCGTCCGTGATCTCGTCGAGCAGCGCCTCAGCGTCGAGCTCGGGGACGGCCTGGGTGCCGTCCCAGCGCGAGTAGCGGAAGGCGCGAGTCACGCCCCGAGGCTACCGGGAGGGACGGGCCGGCGCGATCGGCGCCGGCCGCGGTCGTCAGCGACCCGGTGCCTTCAGCGGGCGGCGCTTGCCGTCAGGACCGACCCTCGACGCAGACCGGGGGCGAGACGGGCGGCTCGAGCGAGCGGTGGGCGTCGATGCGGTCGCATGCACCGGTTCCGGTGCGGGAATCGCCACCGCGGGGCTGGCGGCCACCGTCGTCGCGGGCGCGGCGCTCGCCGTCCGCAGACGGCGCATGGCCATCCAGACCATCCACGCCATGGCGCCGAGCATCAGCACCACGGCGAGGAACAAGAAGAAGTAGACCTCGCCCGGGACGTTGGAGAACGGGCCGAAGTCGTAGTCGGGTTCCCCGCCGGTGAAGATCGCCTCGATGATGGCGAAGGGGGCGGTGAACACGAACGCCATGAAGGCGAACATGAAGATGATGCCCAGGAACACGAGGGCGAGGGAGAGGAAGATGAAGGCCAGACCAGCGGCGATGGCAGGCGGCGCCGCCTCGACGAGTGCCTTGCCAGCGGCGGCGCCGGCGCTCTCACCCCGCTTCTTGGCCTCGAACGCCCGGTACGCGACGTAGCCGACGACGGCCAGCACGATCAGCGTGAAGATGTCCATGTCCAAAACCTCCCGATTGCACATCGGCGCCCACGGCGATGGCCTTGAAGGGTTCGACGGGTGCAACCGTCCCCCGCGACGACGCCGTCTTGGGGGAGTTGTGTCCGCATGCCGAGTACAACGCCCCCAAGACGCAGGAGGGGGGGACCGGCCGCGCGGGAGGCCGTCGCCTCAGGTGGTGCCGGCGAAGCCGCGGCCGCGGTAGGTGGCTCGGGCGCCGAGGGCGTCCTTGTTCAGCCGCTTCGAGAGGTGGAGGCCCTCGAGGACGAACTCGACGGCCGCCGCGATCCCGGCCGGCGTCTCCCCCACGCCGAGGTCGGAGAGCGCCTCGCGCATCCCAGGGAGGTCGGCGATCCGCTCGGCGTACCGCTCGGACGGCACGTCGTCGCCCACGTCGACGGTCAGGCCCTCGTGGAAGGCCGTGACGAGCTCCCCGAAGCGATCGGCGCCGAGGCGTTCCTTGAACACCTCCAGCACGGCCAGCTTCACGAGTCGCTCGACGACCTGCTCGTCGCGCCCGTCGTCGAGCGACTCGATCTCGAGCTTGCCGGCCGTCGACGACGCCAGCGCGTCGAGGTCGCAGACGCGCGGCACGACCTCGCGCTCGCCGGTCCGGAGGGCGCGGCGGGCCGCGTTGGCGACGAGCGTCTCGTGGTTGGTGATCGACAGCCGGACGGAGACGCCCGACCGCTGGTTCACGTGCGGTGACTGGCGGGCCAGGTGGCTGATGCGGGCCACGACCTCGCCCATGAACGGAGGGACGTCGACGCGCAGGTCGCCCACGTCGAGCGGGCGCTGCTCCTGACGGACGACCTCCATCTCCGTTTCCACGTCGAGTGGGTAGTGGGTGCGAATCTGGGCCCCGAACCGGTCCTTCAGTGGGGTGATGATGCGCCCGCGGTTCGTGTAGTCCTCGGGGTTGGCGCTCGCGACGAGCAGC
>DATLFW010000496.1:0-8100 GCA_035540775.1 Acidimicrobiia bacterium | reverse complement strand
GGGTCGACGTCGTACTCGGCCATCAGGCGACGCACGACAGGTGACAGGAGAAGGCCTTGCGCGCCGTCGCCGTTCCCCCCGGGAGCGGCGGGTGCCTTGGCTCGCGCCGGCTCGGGCTGGGCGTCGCGCTGGGGCTGCCGCTCGGCTGGGACTTCCGCGGCCGGGGCCTCGGCCGGCTGTGGCTGCGGCTCGGGCTGCGGCTGCGGCTCCGGCTCGGGCTGCGGCTCCGGCTCGGGCTGCGGCTCCGGCTCCGGCTGGGCCTCGGCGGCGGGCGCCTCCTCTGCGGGAGCGCCATCGCCAGCCTCCTCGGCGCTGTCGCCCAGCACGGCGATGGGAGTGCCCACATCGACCGTCTCGCCTTCCTGCACCAGGATCTCGACCAGCACACCGGCGGACGGCGACGGCACTTCGGAGTCGACCTTGTCGGTCGACACCTCGAAGAGCAGGTCGTCGGCCTTCACCTCTTCGCCGACCGACTTCAGCCATCGAGTGATGGTGCCCTCGGTGACCGTCTCCCCCAGCTGCGGCATGGTGATCTCGGTGCGTGCCACGTCTCTCCTCCGGTTGACTCAGCCGTGCAGGCCGCGCCCGGTCAGTGCGAGGACGGCTTCGCCGAACGTCTCGCTCAGGGTCGGGTGGGGGTGGATGAACGAACCCACCTCTTCCGGGAGCGCTTCCCAGTTGACGGCGAGATACCCCTCGACCATGAGTTCCGTGACCATCGGCCCCGTCATGTGTACCCCGAGAAGGGGTCCACCCTTCTCGGCGACCACTTTCACGAGCCCTTCGGTCTCACCGTGGATGAGGGCGCGGCCATTGCCCGCAAACGAGTGTTTCGAGACGACGACGTCGTATCCGGCGTCCTTCGCCTGCTGCTCGGTGAGCCCGGCGAAGGCCACCTCCGGGTGGCAGTAGATGGCGAACGGAACCTTCGCATAGTCGACGGGAACGACCGGTTCGCCGAGAATGGCCTTCACCGCCACGATCGCCTCGGCGAAGGCGACATGCGCCAACTGCGGGGTGGCCACGAGGTCGCCGAGCGCGTAGATCTCGGGCGCCGTCGTACGCATGTAGGGGTCGACCTCGACGAAGCCCCGCTTGTCGACGGCGACCGGCGAGCCGTCGAGCCCGAGCTCCCCAGACAGGGGCGCCCGTCCCACGCTCACGACGATCTTGTCGACGGTGACGGAACCGGCCCCGTCGGGGCCGGAATAGCGAACGGTGACCTCGTCACCGTTGCGCTCGTGACCTTCGACCGTGACCTGGGTGTGAATGGTGATGTTGCGCTTCTTGAATGCCCGGACGGCCGCGTTGGCGCAGTCGGTGTCGACGCCGGTGAGCACCTGGGGCAGGGCCTCGAGGACCGTGACTTCGCTTCCCACGTCGGCGAGGAACGAAGCGAACTCGCAGCCGATCGCTCCCCCGCCGATCACCGCCACCCGGGCGGGAACCTTGTCGAGGCGGAGGACGTGGTCGGACGAGAGGATGACGTCGCCGTCGAAGTCGAAACCGGGAATCGATCTCGGGAGCGACCCGGTGGCGAGGATGACGGCGTCGCCCTCGAGCTCCGTGGCCTCCTCCGCGCCGTCGACGGCGACTCGCAGCGAGCCGGCGTCGGCGAGCCGACCGGTGCCGTTGACGACCGTCACCTTCCGGCCCTTGAGCAGGCCTTCGAGGCCCTTCGTCAGCCGGTCGATGACCGCCTGCTTGCGTTGCTGGCTGACGGGAAGGTCGAGGCCCGGCGTCCCGGCGTCGATCCCGAACTCCTTGGCGCCCCGCACCGTGCGGTACACAGCCGCCGTCTCGAGGAGTTCCTTCGCCGGGATGCATCCGCGGTGCAGGCACGTTCCGCCCACCCGATCGCGCTCGACCATGGCGACGTCGAGCCCGGCGGCAGCGCCGTAGAGGGCGGCGGCGTACCCGCCCGGACCACCACCCACGATGACGAGGTCGTGATGATCGGCCGTCGTCCCCACCTCCTCCGATCAGCCCGTCGCCGGCGCGAAACGGGCATGCCTGGCAAGCATAGACACGCCCCGGGAAGCCACCGCAGGGCCTCTCAACGGGCCAGGAGCAACTGGATCGCCGAGGCGGCGAGGATGGCCATCCCCGTGACCAGCGCGGCGATGATCAGCTTCCGGGTGCTCATCCCTGCCCCCTGCACGTCGTCACGCGGGCATCTTCGCACGCTCGGATCGCCGGTTCGCACCGACCACGGAATTGGAGTCCAACGACGCTAACGTCCGGTCCGTGACCGCCCCTGGCCTGCTCGAGCGGGCCCGAGCCCGCAACCCGCTGCCGCCTGGCACCGTGTCGGTGGGGATCGGGTTCCTCGTCGCTGGCGCCACCATCTACGTCTTCCTGGCGATCGCCGCTCGGGCGCTCGGCCCCGACCGCTACGCCTCGCTGTCAGCTCTCTGGGCGATCACCTTCCTCGCCGCACCGGGCTTCTACTACCCCGTCGAGCAGGAAGTGGCCCGGGCCCTCTCGGAACGCGGCGCGCGCGGGGTCGGCGGCGGCCCCGTGGTCCGGCGGGCGGCCTTGCTGGGCGGCGCCTTCGTCGTCGCCCTCACCGCCATCTCGCTGGCGGCGTCGGGCCTCCTCGTCGACGAGTTCTTCGACGGCGAGGCGTTGCTCCTCGTCGCCTTCGTCGGGGCGCTCGCTGCATACGCCGCCCAGCACCTCCTGCGCGGCACGCTCGGGGGCACCGGTCGCTTCGGTCCGTATGGCCTCCTCATCGGCACCGAGGGCGCCACCCGCCTGGCCGGGGCCACCATCCTCGCCGTCGTCGGGGTCACCACCGCCGGGGCCTATGGGCTGGTCGTCGCCGTCTCACCCCTCGTCGCCGTCACCCTGGTCGGCACCCGTGAACGCAACCTCATGACGCCCGGGCCGGACGCACCGTGGAACGAGCTGACCCGGGCCTTCGGCTACCTCCTCGTCGGGTCCGTCCTCGCGCAGACGATGATCAACGTCACGCCGCTGATCGTGAACGTGCTCGCCAGCGACGACGAGCGCGAACTCGTGGGGAAGGTCCTCATCGCCCTCATCGTCGCCCGCATCCCCGTGTTCATGTTCCAGGCGGTACAGGCATCGCTCATCCCTCAACTCGCAGCGTTGGCAGCCAAGGGTGAGGACGCCGAGTTCAAGGCGCGCCTGGTGCGCCTCATGGCCGCGCTCGGGGCGGCGGCCGCCGCCTTCACCGTCGTCGCGGCGCTGGCCGGCCCCACCGTCGTCGGCGCCTTCTTCGGCGAGGAGTACCGGCTCGGCAGTCTCGACATGGCGCTCCTCGCAGCCGCCAGCAGCGTCTACATGGCCGCGCTGGCTCTCGCCCAGGCCTTGATCTCCATCTCGGGATACCGGCGGGCGGCGTTCGCCTGGGTGCTCGGCACCGTGACGATCTTCGCCGTCACCGCCATCCCCGGTGATCTCGTCCTGCGGGCCGAGCGGGGCTTCCTCGCCGGTGCGGTGGTGGCCGCAGCGACCATGACCGTCCTGCTGCTCCGCCGGCTCCGCCGCGGTCTCGCGGTCGGCGACCAGGCGGGCGACACGAGCATGCTCCCCATGATGCCGGAGGGATGAGGCTGCGCCGAGCGTCAGCCTGCGACCCGCTCCAGGAACGACTCGTAACGGTCGAGGATCCCGTCCCACTCGTACGTCGCCTCGACGTGGCGTCGCCCTGACCGGCCGAGTGCTCGGCGGAGCGCCGGGTCGTGGAGGAGGAGGTCGACGGCGGTCTCGAATTCCGCGTAGCCGGCGTAGGGAATCCCGCCGTTCGCCCGTCGCACCTGGCCTGCCAGGACGTCGCAGCGCCCTTGCACCAGGGCTGGCGTCTCGTGCACCCAGGCCTCAATGAGGACGATCGAGAAACTCTCGAAGTACGACGGCTGGACGAGGGCGACGGCGCCCGCCATGGCGTCGTGCTTCGTCTGCTCGTCGACGAAGCCCGTGACGACGACGTCGGGGTGGTCGGGCGGCGCCTGGACGGCCTGACCGACGACGGCGAGGGCAAGCGGGCCGCCGTTGCGCTCCTTGTACGCGGCGAAGTACGCAGCCAGCTCGTCGGCCGCCTTCCCGCTGTCGTACCGGCCGACGTAGGCGAGGTAGGGACGATCGTCGAGGCCGAAGGCCGCCCGGAACCGGTCGCCGTCGCCGCGGACCGTCGTGTCGGTCCCGACACCGAGGACCGTGGATGGCTGTGTGGTGCGGAACCGCCGCCGCACGAGGGTTTCCTCCTCGCTCGTCAAGAACCCGAAGGCGGCCGGCCGACGGAAGGTGTCGTCGAACAGGCGGCGGTAGAGCGGTGCCTCGTCGTGGGCGGTGGGGTGGAGGACGGTGGCGGTGCGGGCAGCGGCGGGCGGCAGCCCCGCCCACGTCGTCCAGTAGAGGTAGGTGAAGAAGAGGACGGCGTCGTACCCGGCAGCGTGGTCGTCGAGCCAGACCGGCAGGTCGTCGGCCTGGGGACCCTGCAACCGCATCCATTCCGTCTCCAGGTGAGGCGGGGTGTAGGTGGGGGTGATGACGCGAGCGTCGAGCGCGCCGAACAACCGCTGGTCCCGCGGCCGGGTGACCGGGAAGCGATGGACCGTGACGCCGTCCATCGAGGATCTCCCTGCCGGGTACCGGTTCGCCCAGTCGGAATAGTCGACGGCGCATGTCGTGGCGACCTCGACGGCGTGACCGCGGGCGGCCATCCGAGTGGCGAACTCGCGACACGCCGACTCGGCACCCCCAGCCACTTCCGGGCCGTAGCGCTGGACGACGAAGGCGAGTTTCACGCCAGCGCCACCTCGACGTGGCGAAGGAACTCGTCGACAGGGTCGACGGCGGTGAAGGTGTCGACGGTGCGCCGGCCGGCCTCGGTCATCGTGCGGCGCAGATCGGCGTCGGCGACCACCGCGTGCATCGCCTCGGCGGCGACGGCGGGCCCGTCGCCGGCATCGAGGAGGAGGGCTGCTCCACCCGCCGTGTCGGGGATGGCGGCGAAGCGGCGGGCCACGACGGGGAGGCCGACCGACATGGCCTCGACGATCGGGATGCAGAACCCCTCGTGCTCGCTCATGGTGACGAAGGCGTCGGCCCGCCGATAGAGACCCGCAAGGGTGGGCAGCGGAACGGCACCCGGGAACCGGACGTTCGAGAGGGCCAGCTCTCGCACCAGCTGCTCGACGGCGGTGCCGTAACGCGCTTGGCGGGCGGCGCCGACCATGACGAGGCCAGCGTCGGGCTCGAGGTAGGTCGACAGGATGTGGAACGCCTGAACGAGCAAGTCCGGTCGCTTGTGCGGCATCAGTTGACCGACGAAGAGGTACACGGGACCGTCGATGCCCGCCAGAACCCGTTCGGCCGATCCGTCGTCGGCACTGTCACGCAGGGCGAGGAGGTCGACGGCGAGCGGCGTCACGGCGACGTCGTCGTAGCCGAGGGCGGCGAGCTCCGAGGCGTTGAAGCGGGAGTCGGCAACCGCATGGACGACTCGGGGGCGCAGCATCCGGAGCTGTTCGCGTCCGCCCGCCAGCAGCGCCGCGAACCGTGCGCTCCACGGCCGGAAGAACTCGGGGGGCGTGATGTTGTGGTACACGACCATCACCGGTTCGGGGCGCGCCAGCAGGAATTCGGCGACCCGCGGCTCCCCGATCGTGACGTGGTACACGAGCAGGTCGGCGGCGGCGTCGGGGACGTGTTCGAGGGGATGGACGACGCCGGCGAGGTCGGGATGGACGTAGCGGGCGTACACCTCGCTCGCGCCGTGGGCCGTCGCGAGCCCCTTCTGGAGCGCCAGGGCGTCGTTGGTGACGGCGTCGTGGGGCGCGGCGGCCACGACGACCTGGTGGACCGTCACGGCCGGGTGGCGACCACGGTGGCGCTGCGGGCGCCGAACACCACGTCGAGCAGATGCGCTTCCGCGCCTGCCTCTCCACCGCCGTCCCACACGACCTCGACGGGAGTGAACCCGGCCTCGCGGAAGAGGAAGGAGACGTAGGCGGGGTGTGAAGCCGCACCCGCCGCCTCGCCGCGGCCCACCGCGTAGGGATTGCGGAGGTCGGTCACGACCCGCCCGCCCGGTGCCACGGCGGCGTGCAGGCGGGCGACGAGGGCGATCTGGTCGCGAGGCGACAGCGGTTCGAACACTTGCGCCAGCAGCACCGCTCCCGCTTCGCCGGGCGGGCAGGCGTCGACGGCGACGAGGGGGTCTCCCTCGAGTGGACGCCAGTCGATGCCAGCGGCGTCGAGGATGGCTGCCGGCCACTGCGCACCGGCGAGGAGCACCGGCCCTTCGTTGGGGCGCTGCTTGGCGATCGCCGCCCACCGCGCTTCGTCGCCGGGGGCGGGGGCCAGCACGCCCTCCGACCACACCGACACCCGGCGCCGGGCCTCGACCGCCTCGAGGGCGTCGACACGAGCCAGGAGATCGGCGAGCACGCGCTGGCTCGCTTCCGGTGAGGCGGGATCGACCGCCAAGACCCGGTCGCGCAGCTCGTCGATCTTCGATTCCAGATCGGAGGCGAGAAGGACGACGGCCCGCTGCGCCTCTGCCACGGCGTCGGCGTACTCCCGGACCTGGGTGAGAACACCCTCGACCTGGCGGGCAACGAGTCTGGCGACGGCCTTGTGCACCACGGAACCTGCCGCCCGCTGCGACTCCGTGCCGATGCGGGCGGCGTGCAGTGCCGAGCCACGCCGCTCGACCTCGGCGAACGCATCCTCGAGACGCTTCAGGCGGTCGCGAACGCCTCGGACGGCGATGTGGTGGAAGTGGAGGTCGAGGTCCTCTTCGAGACCAGGCGGGTAGAGCCCGGCACGGCGCCGCTCGTCGACCTTCGCACGAAGGCGAGCGACGACGTCGTCGACCGCGACATCGCCGATCGCGACGTCTTCGACGGATGGAGAATCAGGCTCCGTCACAGGCCCGGGATCGTAACCGAGCGCTCCTCGTTCTTGGCCCTTTGTGCAGGGATATGCGCTGCCGCTGAGGCCAAGAACGCCGCTGGGTCAGGAGGTGCGGATGACAGGGAGGAGGTCGACGGCGTTGACGCCCGGGGCGTTCCATCGTCCGTAGAACGGCACGCGGCCGAACCCGTACACCGATCCGCTGTGCGTCAGGATCAGGTACCCGCGCCCGTCGGTCGCCGGGACGATCCGGCGAGCCGGGGCGTCGCGAACACCGGCCGCCGGAAGCGAACCGAAGTACTTGGCGTCGCCGAAGTTGAAGACCCCGCCTTGGTCGTCGAGGACCCAGTAGCCCCGCCCGCTCGGCGTCGGAGCGATCGACGCCATCCCGGCAGGCCCGACTGCGTGCCCCCGCTGGCGCAGCCACGGCACCGACCCGAAGAACTTGGCGTCGCCGAAGGTGAACACGCCGCCGGCGGCGTCGAGCACCCAGTACCCCTTCCCCGACGGGGTCGCCTTCATGTCGATGATGCGGGCCGGACCGACGGCGACGCCCCGATCGCGCAGCCACGGCACCGATCCCTTGAACGACGCGTCGCCGAACGAGAAGATCCCGCCCGCCTCGTCGTAGAGCCAGTAGCCGTTGCCGGTCCGGGTCGGCGTGATGCCCATCACCTTCGAGACGCCGACGTTGACGCCCTGCGCCCGCAGCCCCGGGATCGATCCCTTGAATTTCGCCCCGCCGAACGAGAACACCCCGCCGTAGCGGTCGACGATCCAGTACCCCTGGCTGTTCCGAAGAGCGGCGCCACCGGTGACCTCGGTCCGGGCGCCGGTGCCGAGCACGTTGCCGTAGTCGCGGGCGCCGCCGAGGTGTGAGATCAGCCCGTTGGACGCCACGACCCGGTATCCGATCAGGCCCCGGCTGACGGTGAACGCCGTGTCGCTGCGGATGCGCTCCAGGTGGCCGTAGCAACCGTTTCCCGGGCAGGCGGTGCTGCGCACGTCGCGGTGCCCACACAGGCTCGGCACCACGATCGCCTGCCCGGCGTCGTTGGTCGTCGACCAGGGCGTGTGCGGGTTGATCCCGTGCCGATCGCAGATCCACGAAGCGAGCTTGATGACGCTCTCCACGGCCGCCGTCGACGGTACCACCGACGAGTACGTTCCGAGGATCGCGATCCCGACGGTCCCGGTGTTGTGTCCGGC
>DATLFW010000495.1:0-4719 GCA_035540775.1 Acidimicrobiia bacterium | reverse complement strand
CCTCTTCCGTCGGCGGCGCAGACGTCTCCGCCGGAGCGGACACCGGTGGGACGTCGAGTGCGGGGCTGGGACGGAGACCGCCGAGGTTGAGCAGCCCGGCGACCGCCAAGGCCGTGGCGCAGGCCCCGACTGCCACACGGGCGGGGCCGCTGGCCGCCAGCGCGTCGCGGAGCCGCCCGGGCGACGCCGTTCCCACCAGGTCGAGGAAGCGTCGCCCGGTGGCGGCGGCGAGGCTGGCCGGCATGGGGATCAACGCCCGGCGCAGGGTCGTGCCCATGTCGGCGAGGTCGTCGTGGCGGCGCCGGCAGTCGCTGCACGAGGTGAGGTGGGCGTCGACCTTCGCCCGGTCGCGCTCCGGCAGCCGGTGGAGGGCGTATGCCGCAAGCAGCTCGACCACCGGGCGGCATGCCCTCGGGGCTTGGCCGAGGTGGCGATGGAGGAAGCGCTCGCGCAGCCCGCCCCGAGCGCGGAAGGCGAGCTGGGCGAGGGCGTTGCGGTTGAGGCCCATTCGCTCCGCCACCTCGGTGGCGTCGAGCCCCTCCACCTCGGTCAGCCACAGCACCTCGCGCCACCGGTCGGGGAGGTCGCCGAAGGCAGCGGCGGCGAGCGACATGTCAGCGAGATCGAGGAGGACGGCGTCCGGGCCGTCGGCCGGTTCGTCGATGCCGACGTCGTCGCCGGGACGTTCGCGCCCGTGGTGTCGATGCCGATCGAGCGCCGCGTTGCGGGTCGTCGTCAGGAGGTAGGCGCGGAAGTTGGCGATCCCCGCCGCCCCCTTCCGGATCGTCTCCAGGACTCGGGTGAAGGCCTCGGCGACGGCGTCGGCGGCGTCGTGCTCGTTTGCAGCGACGGCGGCGGCCACCCGCCAGGCGGCGTCGGCGTGGCGTTCGTACAACGATTCGAAGGCGGCGGTGTCGCCCGCAGCCGCTCGGTCGACGAGGGCGGCATCTTCGAGGTCGATCCGGACGATCTCACCGGTCGGTTCGTCGGCAAGGGCGGGAACGGGCACGGGAGTCCACCTCCTGCGCCGATGATGTCCCGCTGCGTGGTGGGCGAAACGTCCGGAAGGCACCGCCAGGGCGCAGGGCGCCACACGCCGGGCGAGGAGCGTGGCGTGCGGCAGGCGGGGTCGGTCAGGACGCCCCGCCCGGGTGGCCGTCGGCGCGAGTCCAGCCCACCGGCAGGAGCACGTCGCCGCTCTGGAGGCGGTAGTAGACGTCCCAGTGGTAGTAGCCGTAGTAGGCGGCCTCGTCGTCGGCCATCACGCCGGCATGCGCCTTCACGGCCTCGACGTAGTGGTCGCTGTGGTTGTAGGCGAACAGCGCCCGGTCGATATCGCCGGGGGCGCCGTGCGCGGCGAGATACCGGCTCGCCGCCCGGATGGCATCGGCGGGGTCGTCGACGTCACCTTCTCCGTACGCCGCCCAGGTCGCCGGCATGAACTGCATCGGGCCCTGGGCGCCGGCGGAACTCACCCCCCGGATGCGGCCCATGCGCGTCTCGACGAGGTGGATGCCCGCCAGGTACTGCCACGGCACACCGAACTCCGCCTCGGCAGCCCGGTAGTGGGCGAGGAGTTCACCGGGCGGCGGGGGAGCGACGATCCGCCACTCCGGGAGATCGGGCTTGGGGTCGGTGAGCGACCACAGGCGGCGGTGGGCCTCGACGTTGGCGGTCACCACGCCGCGGAGCGAGGGGTCGAGGAGACGCTGCACCTCGGCGTCCCACTCCGGTCGGTGGGCGAGCTGGCGGTACGCGAGTTGCTGCGCCCGCGCCCAGCGCGCCAGGTCGGGAGTGTCCGCGCCGCTGGCGCGGATGGCGTTCTCCGATCGGCCGATCGCCGCCGCCAGATCGGCCGGGCTCTCGGGCTGGCGGGCGGCAGTCAGGGCCGTCTCGGCTCCCGACGTCGTCGTGGTCGTCGACCGTGGAGCGGTCGACGACGACGAGGACGACGAGGCCTTGCCGCTGCGGCGGTTGGAGGCCGCTTCCGACGATCCGTCGTCACCGGTGAGGCCGTCGGTGAGGGCGAGCACGGCGACCACGGCGAGGCCGACGGGGACGATGAGGAGCCAGAGGAGGGCGCGACGCACGGGGGCAGGATAGGCACGTGATCGACTCCGGCTGATCGGAGCCGCGAGAATGCCGGACCCGGTCGGTTGGACCGCCCGGGGCGGGACCCGGGGGTTGTACGTGGCGCTGGGCGAGCGCTTCGACGAGGTCGTCGAAGCGGCCAAGCAGGGCGAGGAGTGGGCGTTCGAGGCGCTCTACCGCGACCTCGCGCCCACCGTGCTCGGTTATCTCCGGGGTCGTGGGTCGCGCGAACCCGAGGACCGGGCGGCCGACGTGTTCATGGCGGTGGCTCGCGGCGTCGACAACTTCCGGGGCGACGAGTCCGCGTTCCGGTCGTGGGTCTTCTCGATCGCCCACCGCCGCCTCATCGACGAGCGGCGTCGGGCCGGACGACGCCCCGAGGAACCCTTCGGTCTCGTGCCGGCGGGCGACACCGCCCTGCGCCCGCCCGCCGAAGACCAGGCGCTCGACCGGCTGAGCACACAGGAGATGCTGCGTCTCATGGACGGGCTCACCGACGACCAGCGCGACGTGGTCCTCCTGCGCCTGGTGGCCGACCTCCCCGTCGCCGAGGTGGCCCGGATCATGGGGCGGCGGGAAGGGGCCATCAAGACCTTGCAGCGCCGTGCATTGGCCCGCCTGGCCGGCATCGTCGCTGGCGAAACCGGGCAAAGCGGCCAGATCGGCCGCCCCGACCCGACGAAGCCCGTTTCCTGACCACGAAGAGGAGCGATTACCCCCACGATGAACGGCGACCGCCACGACGATCTCCTCGATGGCGACCTCGGTCCCGCGCTGGCGCGACTGCGGGACGACCTGACGGCACCCGTCGGTGACGACCTGGTTCGCCGGCACGTGGCGGCGATGGTCGAGGCGGCCGCCGACGGAACCGTCGTCGAGATCGATCGGCGCCGAACCGCCCTGCACCACGTCACGCACCTCCGCCGCTCGTCCCAGTTCGCAGGCGCCGGTCTCGTGGCGGCCGTGACGGTCTTCGTGCTCGCCGCCGTCGGCGGCCTGCCCGACGTCGCCCAGCGGTTCGTCAGCAGCACCGTGAGCCACATCGGGATCGACGTGCCGCATCCCGACGACGAGGACGCCGAGGACGCCGGGGACGACGGCGGTGTCGACCGGCCTGCGGGCGAGGGCGGAGCCGAAGACGACAACCGAGGCGCTGGCGGCGAGGATCGGACGCACGGGTCCGAGGTCACCTCGGTGTCGCAGGACGACACCCTGGAGGGGTGTGAGAAGGGCCAGACCGTCCGTTCGGTGGCGTCGAGCCGCAACCAGGGCAATCCCGATGCTCCCGGGCTCCGGGAGGACCGGGACCCGTGCGCCGCCGGGTCCGAGGGCGGTGCCGAGGACGCGGAGAACGGCACCGGCGACGACGTCGACGGCGACGGCGGTCCTCCGGTCACCCCGAACGGCGGGCCCCCGGAGGGGACGCCCGCCGACCCGCCGGGCGAGGGCGGTGGCGGACCGCAGGGGCCGGGCTCGACGGCTCCTGGCCAGACCCAGTCGAACGAGGCCGGGTCGACGGCGTCGACCCGAGGACGAGGACGAGGCACCGGTGGAGGTGGCGGCTGATCCGACGGTCGGCCGGCATCGCTGGGAGAGACAACGGGCCCCGGCGCAGCGCCGGGGCCCGTTCGCGTCGACTTCGTGCGGGCGCCGGTCGCACCCTCAGAAGCCGGCGCCTCCGGAGGACCCGTACTGCTCGTCGTACCGCGGCTCTTCGAACTCCGGCTCCTGGTACTGCGGTGCCTCGTACTCCGGCTCCTGGTACTGGGGCTCCTGGAACTCGGGGCTCGGCGGCGGAGGCGGCGGCGGGATCTGAGGGACTTCGGGGATCTCCGGCACCTCGACGTCGATCTCGGGGATGGCGGGGAGTTCGGGGACCTCGGGAACCTCGATCCCGGCATAGAACGAGACGCTGAAGCCGGCGTCGAACGGGTAGAGGATGGCGGCCGGCCCGAGCGGGGACGACGCCCGGCCCTGCGCCGGCGGGACGTCGACCGAGACGTCGGCCCCGAAGTCGGTGAGATCCATCGTGAGCGTCGTGCGAAGGACGCCCCGGCGCGGCCCCTCGTCGTGGCGGACGGTCGAGCGGATGGTGAGGCGAAGGAGAACCTCGTCCTCGACGTCGACCCAGGCCTCGGCAGTCCCGTCGGCGCCGTCGTCGACTCCGGCGAGCACCGAGCTGCCGACGCCGAAGCGGTACCCGCGGACCCTGCGACCGTCGATCTCGTCCTCGCCGAGGTCTTCGACGCCGGTCCGGGCGTCGTTCAGCAGACGCGTGACGCCGCTCGGGTCGAGCATGAGGGTGCCGAGCGGTCCGGCGGGGCCGGGCACGGCGATCCACTGCCCTTCGGGTCCGAGGTAGCGGGCCTCGCTCCCTTGGACCACCAGCCGGAACGATCCGGCGGCGCTGGTGTCAGGCCCGGCATTGCTGGAGACGAGGTCGACGGAACCGTCGACGCGCAGCGCCTCGCCGAACACCACCTCGCCGTCGCCGCTGATCTCGGCCTCGGCGGAGAACCGGTCGGGAATCTGGTCGCGAGCCCGTTCGAGTGCGGCGGCGGCGTCGGCGCGCAACTCGGCGATCCGCTCCTGGCTCCGCCGGATGTAGTCGTCGTGACGCTGGCGGGC
>DATLFW010000494.1:0-4317 GCA_035540775.1 Acidimicrobiia bacterium | reverse complement strand
CCCCGAGCTCCCAGGGCTCGACCAGCAGTTCGACGCCGGCGCCCGTCATGCGCAGGACGGGGTTCTGGAAGACGGCGTCGTCGGCGGCGACGATGAGGTCGCACATGCAGGCGAGCATGAGGCCGGCGGCGAGGCACTTGCCCTGGACGGCGGCGATGGTGGGCTTGCGGAAGTCGCGGATCTTCAGACAGCGGTCGAAGTACATGACCTGCTCGTGGCGCCACTTGCCTTCGGGCGTGTCGCGCATCGCCGTCCATTCGTCGGGGTCGGCGAGGATCTGCTTGAGGTCGTGACCGGCGGAGAAGTGCTTCCCGGCGCCCGCGAGGACCACGACGCGAACGGCGTCGTCGGCGTCGGCGAGGTCGAAGGCGCCGTCGAGGTCGTCGAGCATCCGGGTGTTCTGGGCGTTGGCGGCCTCGGGGCGGTTCATCGTGATCACCGCCACCGGCCCGTCGACCTCGTAGGTCACCGTCTCGAACGCCGCCTCGCTCATGCCGCGCAGCGTAGACGCCGCTTCGGCGCCCCTCCCGGCCCCTCGTCGCCGTCAGACGTGCGGCGTATCATCGTCGTTGCCTCGGGAGCGGGCCACGCACCCCATTCGGTCCTCGGTGGAAGGGATGGGCAGTGCCGGTGAACGAGGTGGCCCGTCATCGGGTCTTCGAGGCGTTGAAGGAGTCGTTCGGGGAGGAGGTGGCCGGCGACATGTTGGAGATGCTCCCACCCGCCGGCGTCCCCGACTTGGCGACGAAGGACGACATCGCCATCGTCCGCAGCGAGATGGCGGCCATCGAAGCTCGGCTTCGAGTCGAGATCGCCGGCGTGCGCGGGGAGCTCAAGGGCGAGATGGCCGGGCTGCGGGTCGACATCGCCAAGCAGTTCGAGCGGACGGTTCGTGTGACGGCCGTCTTCTGGGGCGTGACAGTGGCGGTCCTGGGCTTCCTCATCAGGATCAGCTGACCGCTACCGCGGTTCCCGGGGGAGGCCCAGGACGCGCTCGCCGATGATGTTGCGCTGGATCTCGTTGGTGCCGGCGAAGATCGACGACGCCTGGTAGTAGAGCCAGGAGCGCTGCCAGCGGCCGTCGCCGGGGTTGCCGTCGGCGCCGTGCCAGAGCGGCGACGCCACCCCGAGCACCGCCATCGCCGTCTCGTGGAGCCGCTTGCTCATCTCGCTCCAGTAGAGCTTGAGGGCGCTGCCCTCGGGTCCCACCTCCCGGCCGTGGGCGTGCCGCGACAGCGACCGGAGGTTGTGGAGCTGGAAGAGGCGCACCTCGACGTACGCCTGGGCGAGGCGTTGTTGGAGGCGGTGGTCGTCGTAGGCGCCCCGCTCCATCGCCAGGCGCAGCAGCTCTTCCAGGAGTTGCCCGTGGATCACGAGCTGGCGGGGGTTGACGCCTCGCTCGTGAGCGAGCGTCGAACTCGACACCTGCCATCCGGCGTGTTCCTCGCCGACGAGCTGGTCGTGAGGGACGAACACGTCGTTGAAGAAGACCTCGTTGAACTCCCGCTCCTCGGTGATCTGCACCAGCGGGCGCACCTCGACGCCGGGGGAGTGCATGTCGACGACGAGGTAGGAGATGCCCCGGTGCTTCGGGGCGTCGGGGTCGGTGCGGGCGAGACAGACCCCCCAGTCGGCGAACTGGGCATACGACGTCCACACCTTCTGCCCGTTCAGGAGCCAGCCGCCCTCGGTCGGCGTGGCTCGGGTCTTCACCGCGGCCAGGTCGGAGCCGGCGTCGGGCTCGGAGAACAGCTGGCACCACAACTCCTCGGCCCGCAGGATCTTCGGCAGCCACCGCGCCTTCTGTTCGGGGGTGCCGTGGGCCAGGAGGGTGGGGCCGACGAGGTTGATCCCGATCCGCCCGACGAGTTCGGGTGCTCGGGCTCGTGCGAGTTCCTCCTGCACGACGAAGTGCTCGATCGGCCCCGCACCCCGGCCGCCGTACTCCTCCGGCCAGGTGACGCCCACCCAGCGGCCCTCGGCGAGATCGTGCTGCCACTTCCGGAGGTACGCGACTTCCTCGGCGAGATCGTCGAAGCGGGGCGGCAGCCCCTTGCCGTACTCCCACGGCAGGTGCTCTCGGAGCCATGCCCGGCACTCGGCTCGGACGGCGTCTTGCTCCGGGGTGGGGGTCAGATCCACGACCGGTCATAGTATGCGGGCGTTCCCGAAAAGTGACATTGGCGTCAGGTACGGAGCGGCACCATGGATTTCGAGCTGTCGGACGACCAGCTGGCGTTGCGAGAAGCGGCTCGCGACCTGCTCGACGACCTTGCCGGTCCCGCCCAGGTCCGGGCCGTCGTCGACGGCCCTGCGGGGATCGACGCCAAGCTGTGGCAGGCCATGGTCGACCAGGGCTGGCTCGGCGTGGAGTTGGCCGAGGACCGTGGCGGGCTCGGGCTCGGGACCGTCGAGGCGGCCGTCCTGCTCGAGGAGCTCGGCGGCCACGTCGCCCCGGTGCCGTTCCTTCAGCAGTGGCTCGCCCTCGACAGCCTCGTGACCGCTGCCGCCGCGGGCGTGTCGGAGGTCGAGGCCTGGATCGAGCCGCTGACGAGCGGGGAGCGCATCGCCACGGTGGCGTGGCAGCCGGTCATCGCCGAGGGATCCGGGGTCGGCTGGTCGCTCACCGGCCGTACGGAGCCCGCCGTGTTCGCGCCGACGGCCGCCGTGGCCGTCGTGCGCTCCGACGACGCCCTGTTCGCCGTCGACCTCGACGGCGCCGCCCCCGCCCGCCAGCCGGCCATGGACCGCACCCGAGAGCTCGGGTGGCTGGAGTTCGAGGGGACGTCAGCCGTCCGCCTCGGAGCAGACGACGCCGTCGCCCGCTTCCTCGACCGCGGCGCCATGGGGCACTCGGCGGAGATGCTCGGTGGAGCCCAGCGGATGCTGGACATGGCGGTGGAGTACGCCAAGGAGCGGGTGCAGTTCGACCGCCCCATCGGCAGCTTCCAGGCGGTGAAGCACCGCTGTGCCGACATGCTCGTCGACGTCGAGGGGATGCGATCGGCGGTGTACTACGCGGCCTGGTGCATCGGTGCCGGACACCCCGACGCGTCGGTGGCGGCGTCGACGGCGAAGACGTGGTGCTCCGACGCCGCCCGGCGGGTCATGGGCTCGGGCCTCCAGGTGCACGGCGGGATCGGGTTCACGTGGGAGCACGACACGCACCTGTTCCTCAAGCGGTCGCAGCTCGACCAGGTGAGCTTCGGCGACGCCGTGTTCCACCGCGCCCGCCTGGCGGCCCTGCTCCGTCCCCGCGTCGAGGCCGGCGAGAGCGTCGTGTGACCCCCGCCCCCTGGCCGTTCTGGGTTCACTCCACCCGGCTATGCCGTGTCGGGTGAACCCAGAAGCCGGGAGCGGAGGGCGGCGCGGTCGGGTTTCCCGCTCGCGAGGAGGGGCAGGGCGTCGACCACCTCGACTCGCTCGGGCGTCTTGAACCGCGCCACGCCCCGTTCCTCGAACCACGCTCGGCACGTCTCCAGGTCGAAGGGGTCGCTCGCCACAACGAACGCGACCACCCGCTCCCCGAGACGGTCGTCGGGCATTCCCACGGCGACGGCCTGCGACACGGCGGGGTGGGCCTCCAACGTCGACTCGACCTCCGACGCCGAGATGTTCTCCCCTCCCCGGATGATCACGTCCTTCAACCGCCCGACGATCGTGAGCCACCCGTCGGCGTCGACGACGGCGAGGTCGCCGGTGCGGAACCAGCCGTCGTCCGTGAACGCCTCCGCCGTCGCACCTGCATCGAGGTACCCTGCGCACAGTTCGGGGCCCCGGACCCACAGTTCACCTGGCTCTCCGACGGGGCGCGGTGCTCCCGTCGCCGGATCCACCACTCGGAGCTCGGCGTCGCCCGTCGAGCGCCCGTCGCTGGTTCGAGCCCGGTTCGGGTCGTCCCCGGCGTGGCTCGTGGTGACCGTCGGTGCCTCGGTCGATCCGTAGGTCCGCTTCACGAGGGCCCCGAGCCGCTCGCCCGCCCGCTCGACGAAGGCCGCGGTGACCCCGGCGCCGCCGCTGCTCACCAGGCGCAACGTCGCGACCCGTTCCGGCGAGAATCCCTCCGCCTCCATCATCCCGACGAAGAACGTCGGTGGCCCCACCATGAAGCTGACGCCTTCGCGCTCGACGAGATCGAGGGCGGCCTCGGGACTCCACCGCTGCATCAGCACCGTCTTCATAGCGACGACGCCCGGGACGAGGACGCCGTTCAGCAGCCCCGACACGTGGGCCAGCGGGGCGGGCATGAGGACCGAGTCCTCGGGAGTGAGCCCGTGCACCCGCCGCATCGTCAGGGCCTTCGACGCCAGTGTGCGG
>DATLFW010000493.1:0-5711 GCA_035540775.1 Acidimicrobiia bacterium | reverse complement strand
TCGGGATACGGCTCGGCGGTGCTGACGACGGCCGGGCAGAAGGCGGTGACGCCGGCGGCAAGGAGGCGATTCCCGACCAGCTCCCACCCGTCGCCGTCTGCGGTCGGCAAATGCACGCCGTCGACCCCGTTCACCTGGAGGTCGACGAACCCCGGGACGGCGGTGAGTTCAGGCCGGTCGACGGTGTCGACCCCGGGCGTCTCCCCCACGTCGGTCGGCGTTCCGGCGCCGACGACGGAGCCGGCGTCGAACACGATCGAGGCCGGCGAGACCACCCCGTGGGGAAGGACGGCGGCGCCGACGTCGAGCCGCTTCACGTCACCGGCCTCCGAACTTGGCCTCCGGAGCCGCGCATAGCCCGACAAATTGGGCCAAGAACGGGCGCTAGCCCTGTTGGGAGGCGAGGCGGCGGTTCTTGCGCTTGGCCTTGAGGTAGTCGCGGTTCATCAGGGCAATGAAGTCGATCGAGATCGACTTCGGACACGCCCGTTCGCACTCGCCGTGGTTGGTGCAGGAGCCGAAGAACTCCTCCATCGTCTCGACCATCGCCTCTGTGCGCCGCCACCGCTCCGGCTGGCCCTGCGGGAGCAGGTTGAGGTGCGACACCTTGGCAGCCGTGAACAGCTGGGCCGCGCTGTTGGGGCACGCCGCCACGCAGGCGCCGCAGCCGATGCAGGCGGCGGCGTCGAAGGCGACGTCGGCGACTTCCTTCGGCACCGGGGTCAGGTTGGCCTCGGGTGCGCTGCCCGTCGGCACCCCGATGAATCCGCCGGCCTCGATGATCCGGTCGAACGAGCCCCGGTCGACGACGAGGTCGCGGATGACGGGGAACGAGTGCGCCCGCCACGGCTCGATGTCGATCACGTCGCCGTCGGAGAACGATCGCATGTGGAGCTGGCAGGTCGCCGTGGCCGGCATCGGCCCGTGCGGCTGCCCGTTGATCATCATCCCGCACGACCCGCAGATTCCCTCGCGGCAGTCGTGCTCGAACGCGATGGGCTCGATGTCCTCTTCGATGAGGCGCTCGTTGACGACGTCGAGCATCTCGAGGAACGACATGTCGGGGCTGATGTCGGTGACCTCGTAGGTCTCCATGCGCCCGTCGTCGGCAGGCCCCGCCTGCCGCCACACCCGGAGCGTGAGGTTCACTTGTAGCTCCTCTGCGAAGGCTTGACGTACTCGAACTCGAGCGGCTCCTTGCGCAGCCGCGGCTCGCTGTCGGGACCGGCCCACTCCCAGGCAGCGACGTACGAGAACTCGTCGTCGTGCCGCAGGGCCTCGCCGTCCTCGGTCTGGTGCTCGACACGGAAGTGACCACCGCACGACTCCTCCCGGTGGAGGGCGTCGCGCACGAGGAGCTCTGCCAGCTCGAAGAAGTCGGCCACGCGGCCCGCCTTCTCCAGCGACTGGTTGAGGGTCTCGTTCTGGCCGAGGACGCGCACGTCCTTCCAGAACTGATCGCGCAGGGCGGGGATCTCCGACAGCGCCTTCTCCAGGCCCTCGCGGCTGCGCTCCATGCCGCACTGGTCCCACACGATCTTGCCGAGCTCGCGGTGGTACCAGTCGACCGACCGAGTGCCCTTGATGGAGAGGAAGCGCTGGATCTGGTCGCGCACGCCCTGCTCCGCCTCCTGGAACGCCGGGTGGCCGGTGTCGACGGGCGGGGTGCCGAGGAGCGCGGCCAGGTCGTTGCCGATGGTGTACGGCAGCACGAAGTACCCGTCGGCGAGCCCCTGCATGAGGGCCGACGCCCCCAGGCGGTTGGCGCCGTGGTCGGAGAAGTTGGCCTCCCCGATCACGAACAGCCCCGGGATCGACGACATCAGGTCGTAGTCGACCCACAACCCACCCATCGTGTAGTGCGGAGCGGGGTAGATGCGCATGGGCATCTTGTAGGGGTTCTCGTCGGTGATGCGGTCGTACATCTCGAAGAGGTTGCTGTAGCGCTCCTCGATGACCGGTTGGCCCAACCGCTCGATGGCGGCGCCGAAGTCGAGGTACACCCCGTTCTTCAGGGGGCCGACGCCCCGCCCCTCGTCGACCACCCGCTTGGCGGCGCGGGAAGCGACGTCACGAGGCACCAGGTTGCCGAACGACGGGTAGCGGCGCTCGAGGTAGTAGTCGCGCTCGTCCTCGGGGATCTGGTCGGGCGAGCGGGGGTCGTCGAACTGCTTCGGAACCCACACCCGCCCGTCGTTGCGCAGCGACTCGCTCATCAGCGTGAGCTTCGACTGGAACTCCTCGTTGGCCGGGATACACGTCGGGTGGATCTGGGTGAAGCACGGGTTGGCGAACGCCGCCCCTTTGCGGTGCGCTCGCCAGATCGCGGTGGCGTTCGAGAGCTTGGCGTTGGTGGAGAGGTAGAAGACGTTGGAGTAACCACCCGTCGCCAGCACGACGGCGTGGGCGGAGTGCGACGTGATCTCGCCGGTGACGAGGTCGCGCACGATGACGCCGGCCGCCCGGCCGTCGACCACCACGACGTCGAGCATCTCGGTTCGGGTGTGCAGTTCGACCGTGCCGAGCCCGACTTGGCGCATCAGGGCTTGGTAGGCGCCGAGGAGGAGTTGCTGACCGGTCTGGCCTCGGGCGTAGAAGGTGCGGGAGACCTGGGCACCGCCGAACGATCGGGTGTCGAGCAGCCCGCCGTACTCGCGGGCGAAGGGGACGCCCTGGGCGACGCACTGGTCGATGATCTCGAGCGAGATCTGGGCGAGCCGGTAGACGTTGGCCTCCCGCGCCCGGAAGTCCCCGCCCTTCACCGTGTCGTAGAAGAGGCGGTAGATGCTGTCGCCGTCGTTCTTGTAGTTCTTCGCCGCGTTGATGCCGCCCTGGGCGGCGATGCTGTGGGCCCGGCGCGGCGAGTCGTGGAAGGTGAAGGTCTTCACCCGGTAGCCCAGCTCGGCCAAGGTCGCCGAGGCGGAGGCGCCAGCGAGGCCGGTGCCGATGACGATGACCTCGAACTTCCGCTTGTTCGCCGGGTTCACCAGCTTCATGTCGAAGCGGTGGTTGTCCCACTTGTCCTGGACCGGCCCGGAGGGGACGCGACCGTCGAGCGGCGTGGTTTCCATGACCATGTCGCGCGTCCTCCTCTACTCGACGATCCCCGCCATGACGGCGATCGGGAACGACACGTTGCCGAGGGTGATCAGGAGAGCGAAGCCGGCGGCGAACCAGCGTCGCAGGTGGTTGAAGCGGGGGTGGTTCCACCCGAGGCTCTGGAACATGCTCCAGGTGCCGTGGTACAGGTGCAGGCCGAGGGCCAGGTTGGCGACGATGTAGGCGAACGCCACCGGGGTGCGCTCGAAGCTCGCCACCAGGTTCTCGTAGGGGAGGCCCCGCACAAAGTCGGGGTTGGCGTTGCCCCACGTCAGGTCCATGAGGTGGAAGATCACGAACAGGCCGACGATGACGCCCGTCCACCGCATCGTCCGGGAGGCGAAGTTGGCCGCCGCGTAGTCACGGGCGTGGAGGTAACCGCCCGCCCGGGCCGCCTGGTTGATGCGGGTGAGACCGTAGGCGGCGTGCACGTGGAAGACGAACGAGGCAGCGAGCACGATCCGCATGCCCCAGAGGCCGACGGTGCGGGGCACGGCCGGGGTGGCGAGCGTGCGGAGCCACTCGCCGTAGTGGTTCATGTCCTCGGCGCCCATGTAGACCTTGAGATTCCCGACCATGTGGGCGAACACGTAGCCGATGAGGACGATCCCGGTGATCGCCATCACGTACTTCTTGCCCACCGCCGACGCGTAGAGGTCGACGAGCCAGTTGCGGCTGCGACGCCTCGTTCGCGGCACGACCGGCGCCCGCGCGGCCGGCTGATCGACTTGGGTCTCCATCGGCACCCCTTCCTCCACCGTCCGGGCGGACTCTATCGGGGCGGTTTCGCGGCCTCGGGATTGTGATCGCGGTCACGAAGTCCGCCGTTGTTGTGGCTGTTACTGCCGGTCATGACCGGCAGTAACAGCCGAAAGAGGGGCAAGGCGGGCGCGGTCAGGCGTCGAGGAGGAGGGAGCGGACCTCGCCGACGCGGGCGATCGATCCCAGGGCCGCGTCCTGGTCGTCGACCAGCTGGCGCACGATGACGTCGGTGTAGCCCATCTCCCCGAAGACCCGCAGTTGCTCGGCCACCTCGTCCACCGTTCCCACGACGAGCGCTGCGGGGTCGAACCCCCGGTACCCGGCGGCGACCACGGGCTCGGCGTGCTTCGTCACGTCGTCGCGGGTGGCCCCGACGTACACGTCGCGGCGGATCGGGACGCACGTCGGCGTACGGCCGTGTCGCTCGCAGGCCTCGCGGTACTGGTCCAACTGCTCGCGGGCCATGCTCGGCGTCAGCTCGGGTCCCGCCAGCCAGGCGTCGCCGAGGCGGGCGGCCCGGTCGATGGCGGGCGGGGCGGCGGCACCGATCCAGACCTCGAGCGGCTCCGGCGGCACCGGTGCGATGCGAGCACCGCGCACGGGGTACGGCCCCTCTTCGACCGTCACCTCCTCGCCCCGACAGAGGCGGCGGATCGTGTCGAGCGCCGCCTCGAACCGTGACGGCCGCCGCCGCACGTCGACCCCCATGCCGGCGAACTGCTGCTCTCCCCCGCCGAGCGCGCACTGCAGGACGAACCGGCCCTGCGCGATCGCCGCCAGGGTCCCGATCTGTTCGGCGACGAGGACCGGGTGCCACAGGGGGAGCAGGTAGAGGGCACCGGCGGGACGGGCGTCCCACTCGGCGAGGAGGCGTCCCAAGATCGCCGTGTTCTGGTAGTAGGCCAGGGGTGTCACGTGGTGGTCGCCGACGAACAGGGAGTCGAGACCGGCGTCGGCGGCCGCTCGGGCCCGTTCGACCATGTGACGCGCCCCGTCCCGCACGTCGTCGACGGCGTAGACGCTCTTCAGCGAGACGCCGATGCGCATGGCGCTCCCTTCCTGTGCTGTTCGCATGGCCTTGCCGGTCTCCCTCGCCCTACCCCGTACGGCGGTAGGGTCGGGCATGGAGCCTGAGCCGCTCACCGAACGCTACCGGCGCCACGTCGGCGACGGGGCGGAGCGGCGACCTCCTCCCCTCCTCGCCCCGGTGATCGCCGCCGTCGCCGCCCTCGTCGCGGGCTGGGGTGTGGCGGAGGTCGGTGCCGCCATCGTCACCGAGAACGGGTCGGAGGTCGTCGCCGCCTTCGTCGCCGTCGCGTACGGCGGGGGCGGACTCGCCCTGCTCACCATCGGCCAGCGGGCCCACGGAGCGGCGGGGGCGACCGCCCTGGCCGTCTCGGTGCCGCTCGCCCTCGGCTTTCTGTTCCTCACGACCGGACCTGTCGACCCCGACGAACCGACGCTCGTCCTCGCTCTCTCGACCGTCCTCTGGGGGGCGCTCCACCTGAGCGGGCCGACTCGGGGACGGCCGCTCTTCCTCACGCTGGCCCTGGCGGGTGCCTGGCTCAGCGTGTTGCTCCAGGTCGGCCTGGACGTGGTGATCGCCTTCTCGACGCTCGGTTCGCCGGTCTTCGGCGTCCCGGGGTTCTCCTCCGACCCCAACACGGCCACGACCGGCCTGGTCTCGCTGCTGTTCGGTACGGCCTACGTCGGCGGCGGATACCTGCTCCACCGGGAAGGCCTGGCGGGCACGGCGACGCCCTTCGCCGGCGTCGGGTCGGCCGCGCTCGCCGTCGGTGCCCTCACCGCCGCTGTCGGGCGCTCGGCATGGGTGGCGGGGGCCCTCTTTC
>DATLFW010000492.1:0-2472 GCA_035540775.1 Acidimicrobiia bacterium | reverse complement strand
CCACGGCGTCGGCATGGCTCGTGGTTCGTACGTGCGAGCCGCGCTCGGTGACGGCGCCTTCGACGTGCTCGTGGGCGTGAAGGAGGCGCTCGACCCCGCGGGCATCCTCAACCCCGGCAAGCTCGGGCTGCCGTCGCCGTTCCTGCCCGACGGGTGGGAGTGGCGGTGACCACGACGGCGATCGACCGGCGAGCCGTCACCCGAGGATGGCTGGCCGGCCTGCCGTGGCTCGTCGTGGCGGTGGTCCTGCAGATCGCGCTCATCGCCGCCTCGGACGATCCGTCGGACGCGTGGGCGGTGGCGCTGCTCGGGCTCCTGCTGGTCGGATTTGGCCGAGCGGGCGCGGTCACCGCCTCGCAGGTCCAGCACCGCGTGCTGACGCACGGCGCTGTCGCGGCCGGCACGCTCCTGCTCACGTGGATTCCGGTGCGTCTCGCCGTCGCCCTCGTGGGCGACAGCGATCGCCCGCTCGCTGGCCTCGGGGCCGCCATCGCGGTTGCAGTCCTGGCTGGCATGACGGGGGCATTCTTCGTGAGACGGAAACAGGGGGACTCCGTAGACTGACGCCAGGAGGTGAGCCGGCCGGGTGGTCGCGGCCGGGCACGACCCGGTCGAGGAACGTCCGGACTCCACAGGGCAGGGTGCTGGGTAACGCCCAGGCGGGGCGACCCGACGGACAGTGCCACAGAGAACAGACCGCCGATGGTCGGGCAACCGGCACAGGCAAGGGTGAAACGGTGCGGTAAGAGCGCACCAGCGCCCGGGGGGACCCGGGCGGCTTGGCAAACCCCACCCGGAGCAAGGCCGAGCAGGGGGTATGGGCGGCCCGTCCGACGCCCCCGGGTAGGCCGCTCGAGCCACCGGGCAACCGGTGGCCCAGATGGATGACCACCACCGGCGAGGGGGAGACCCCTCCCCGGGACAGAATCCGGCGTACAGGCCGGCTCACCTCTCCAACACCACCGAGGACGCCCTGAGATGATCGACGAGCAGCGGGCCGACGCCGAAGAACTGTTCGGCTTCGACATCGAGCTGAGCCGCACCCGAGGCGTCTTCCGATTGCGCGGCGAACTCGACCTCTACCCGCTCCCCCGGTTGGAAGAGGCGTGCGACGACGCCATCGCCAAGGGCGTCCGAGAGCTCGTGTTCGACTGCGGCGGGCTGACATTCCTCGGTTCCACGGGGATGAACTTCTTCGTCAAGGTCGATCGCCTGATCCGCGACCGTGGCGGACGGATGGCGGTCGTCGAGGTGGCGCCGCACATCTACCGGCTGCTCGAGATCACCGGGCTGCACCAGGTGCTCGACGTCGAGCGCGGCGGAACCCCCGACGAGCCCCAGGCGGTCTAGGACGAATCCGCGATTCGCGCCGGATCCACCAGCCGGCTCTCCTCCACCGCCTGGTGGACGAGGCGGCGGTCGCCTTCCGGAAGGGAGCGGTCGAGGGTCGCCTGGACGGCTTCGACCTGGGCGACCAGGTACTGGCGGCGGTCCGGCACCCCGTGACGTTCGCACTCCTTTGCCAACATTCCGAGCGTACGAACGAGGGTGGCGAGGACGTAGGGGTGCGAGGCGGCGCCGAGGCGAATCTGGTCGAAGGCGCGCCGGACGTAGTCTCCGTGGTCGACGTCGTGGATGCGCACGATCGTCCGCCCCTCCCACTCCTCGACGGGACTCGGCAGTTCCCGCAGGAGGATCTCCCGCACCACGGCGCCGAGACGGACGATCACCTCGTCGGCGGTGTTCGGGTCGTTCAGGGACGGCGACAGGGCGCGAAGGGCGATGTCGCCGAGCCGCACGAGGCCGAGGCCGACGTCCTGTTGCAGCGTCCGCTCGTTCCCGAGGGCGAACGCGCGCCGAATCCTGCGGACGGTTTCGGCCTCGTCGTCGGGCGGTGGCCAGAGGTGCCCGAGCGGCGTCCCTTCGGCGACGAAGGAGCCGACCGCCACGTCGAGGCGGACGGTCTGTCCCTCGCCCAGTGCGTCGCGCAGTGCCTGGCTGCTGATCTGCTGCACCCAGCCGGGTCCCGGGGCGTCGACGACGAGGGCGTCGGCTGGCGGCTCGATCGGAACCGCGCGGACGCCACCCGCTTCCGCCCCGACGGCCGGGCGCGCCGGTGAAGTCATCGGGGCGGCGCCCGGCGATCCGGGCGTGTCGTCGAGGACGCGCCGGACGGTCTTATGGTGGCCCGCATCGCCTCGTTCGCGACCCGCTCGACCTTCAACGAACGGGCGGTGTGGTCGATGGCGTGGATGATGGCGAGCAGGGATGCGATGGCGAGCACGACGGCGGTCGCCACGGCGATGTTCGGCACGTTCTCGGGCGCGTCCTCCGACAGGACCCGCACCTCTCGGAGCACGAGCAGGCTGTACGCGAACGTCGCCGTCACCGTCCCGATGGCGATCTGCTGGCTCCGGTCGCGGAGGAAGCCCGGCAGCGTCCGGGGAGAGAAGTTCGACGACGCCAGCTGGA
>DATLFW010000491.1:0-3567 GCA_035540775.1 Acidimicrobiia bacterium | reverse complement strand
GGTGGAGCGGGGCACCGTCATCGTTCTCTGTCGAGATCTCCGCGCGTGGCGCGGACATCTCGACGAAGAACGGTCACGCCAGCCTCCGGAGGAGGACGAGCGAGCGGCCCTCGGCCGTCACCCGGTCACCGGACTTGACCGTGCGCTGCACACCGTCGGGGTCGATCGACGGCGGCAGCGGCTCGTCGGTGTCGAGGATGATCGACCACGACTTCCCGTAGGCGGCGGGGACCGTGAACTCGATCGGCTCGTGGTGGGCGTTGAACAGCACGATGAACGAGTCGTCGCTCACGTGGTTGCCGCGCGGGTCGACGCTCGGGATGGCGTCGCCGTTGAGGAAGACGCCGAGCGACTTCGCGAACCCCGCCTCCCAGTCCTCCTCTGACATCTCCGTGCCGTCGGGGCTGAACCAGCCGATGTCCGGCACGCCGCGGATCTTGCGACCCTGGAACCACCGGCGCCGCCGGAAGTTCGGGTGCTCCCGGCGGAAGTTCACCAGCCACTGGGTCCAGGCGAGGAGGACCGTGTCGGCCTCCTCCCAGTCGAACCAGGAGACCTCGTTGTCCTGGCAGTAGCCGTTGTTGTTGCCGTCCTGGGTGCGGCCGAGCTCGTCGCCGCCGAGCAGCATCGGCACGCCCTGGCTCAGGAACAGGGTGGCGAGGAAGTTGCGCTTCTGCCGGGCGCGGAGGGCGAGGATCTCCTCGTCGTCCGTCGGCCCCTCCTCGCCGCAGTTCCACGAGCGGTTGTGGCTCTCGCCGTCGTTGTTGTCCTCGCCGTTGGCCTCGTTGTGCTTCTCGTTGTAGGAGACGAGGTCGTTCAGCGTGAACCCGTCGTGGGCGGTGACGAAGTTGATCGATGCGTTCGGCCGCCGACCCGTCGACTCGTAGAGGTCGGAGCTGCCGGTGAACCGGAAGGCGAACTCGCCGAGGGTCGCCGGCTCCCCCCGCCAGAAGTCGCGCACGGTGTCCCGGTACTTGCCGTTCCACTCGCTCCACAGCGGCGGGAAGTTGCCGACCTGGTAGCCGCCCTCCCCGACGTCCCACGGCTCGGCGATGAGCTTCACCTGGCTGACGATGGGGTCCTGCTGGATGAGGTCGAAGAACGCCGAGAGGCGGTCGACCTCGTGCAGCTCCCGGGCGAGCGTCGACGCCAGGTCGAACCGGAAGCCGTCGACGTGCATCTCCGTCACCCAGTACCGCAGGCTGTCCATGAGCAGCTGCAGCACGTGCGGGTGCCGCATGTTCAGCGTGTTCCCGGTGCCCGTGTAGTCCATGTAGTACTGCCGGTCGTCGCCGACGAGCCGGTAGTACGCCGGGTTGTCGATGCCCTTGAACGACAGCATCGGACCGAGGTGGTTGCCCTCGGCGGTGTGGTTGTAGACCACGTCGAGGATCACCTCGATCCCGTGGTCGTGCAGGGTCCGAACCATCGTCTTGAACTCCTGCACCTGCTGCCCGTCGGTGCCCGACGACGAGTAGTCGTTGTGCGGGGCGAAGTAGCCGATGGTGTTGTAGCCCCAGTAGTTGCGCAGGCCCCGCTCGACGAGGTGGGCGTCGTGCACGAACTGGTGGACGGGCAGCAGCTCGACGGCCGTGACCCCGAGCCGCTCGAAGTGCTCGATGGCCTCGGGCGTGGCGAGCCCGGCGTAGGTGCCGCGCAGGTCGTCGGGGATCTTCGGGTGGCGCTCGGTGAAGCCCTTGACGTGCACCTCGTAGACCACCGTGTGGTGCCACGGCGTGCGGGGGTGGCGGTCGTTGCGCCAGTCGAACCAGGGGCTCGTGACGACCCCCTTCGGCACGTGCCCCCCGCTGTCGAGGTCGTTGCGGGTGTGGGGCTTGCCGAAGCGGTAGCCGAAGCACGCCTCGTCCCAGTCGACCTCGCCGTCGACCGCGCGGGCGTAGGGGTCGAGCAGGAGCTTGTTGGGGTTGCAGCGGAGGCCGCCGGCGGGATCCCACGGGCCGTGCACCCGGTAGCCGTAGCGCTGGCCCGGGCCGACGTTCGGGAGGTAGCCGTGCCACACGAAGGCCGTGACCTCGGGCAGGTCGACCCGCGTCTCGGTGCCCTCGTCGTCGAACAGGCAGAGCTGCACCCGCTCAGCCACCTCGCTGAAGAGGGCGAAGTTCGTACCTGCCCCGTCATAGGTGGCGCCCAAGGGATACGCCTCACCGGGCCAGACCTTCATCCCGCCCCTGCTACCCGGGGTCTCCACGGACGCAACCGTAGGTGGCCGGATCTCTGCGCTCGTCGGCCGGGATGCCCCTCGTCGGTGGAGGGCGGCCTCCGTACCGTCACGGCATGGCGATCGAGCCCGACACGAAGGACTGGACTTGGGTGCTGGAGCGGCCGTGCGAGGAGTGCGGCGTGGACGCGTCGGCGCTCGACCTCGACGCCCTGCCGGGCTCGATCCGGGCGCTCGGCCCCGCCTGGGCGGCGGTGCTGGAGCGGCCCGACGTGGGTCACCGCCCCGACGACCGCACCTGGTCGCCGCTCGAGTACGCCTGCCACGTCCGCGACGTGCTGCGGCTCTACGACGAGCGGCTCCACCTGATGCTCGCCCAGGACGGACCGCACTACCCGAACTGGGACCAGGACGCCGCCGCCGTCGACCGGCGCTACGGCGACCAGGATCCGGCGGTCGTCGCCGACGAGCTCGCCGCGGCAGCCGACCGGGTCGCCGCCTCCTTCGCCGCCGTCGCTCCGGACCAGTGGGGCCGCACCGGGTTCCGGAGCGACGGCGCCGCCTTCACCGTCGAGTCCTTCGCCCGCTACTTCTTGCACGACCCCCTGCACCACCTCCACGACGTGGGGGCGCCGCTGCCCGCCGTCACCCGCTGATGGCGAAGCTCCGCCGTTCTCGTGTCGAAAACCGCCACTGGCTGGCGGTTCTCGACACGAGAGCAGAGCGATCGGGCTCAGGCGGGTTCGAGGACGAAGACCGGGATCACCCGGTCGGTCTTCTCCTGGTAGTCGGCGTACTCGGGGTAGGCGGCGACGGCCCGCTCCCACCACTCGGCGCGCTCGTCGCCGTCGACCTCACGGGCCACGTAGTCCTTGGCCAGCGGCCCGTCCTGCAGCACCACGTGCGGGTCGGCCTTGACGTTGAAGTACCAGACCGGGTGCTTCGGCGCCCCGCCCATCGACGCCACGGCGGCGTAGCGGCCCTCGCCGTCGGTCACCCGCATGAGCGGCGTCTTCCGCAGCTTCCCCGACTTCGCCCCGCGGGTGGTGAGGACGATGATCGGCAGCCCCTTCAAGAGGTTGCCCTCCTCGCCCCCGGTCTCCTCGTAGAGCTTGACCTGGTCGGCGACCCAGTCCCACGGGCTCGGCTCGTACTCCCCTTCGAGCGGCATGCCGACGACGCTAGAGGCGCTCCAGCAGCATCAACGCCGCCATGCCGACCACGAGGGTGAGGGCGACGTTGCGGGTGCGCCACGCCACGAGCCCGGCGAGGAGGCCGGCGGCGAGCCGGGGCTGCCAGAGGCCGAGCTCGCCGCCGGGGCGGACGAGGGCCGGGACCACGATCGAGGCCAGGGCGGCGGGCGGGATCTGACGGAGCAGGCGCTGGGC
>DATLFW010000490.1:0-2370 GCA_035540775.1 Acidimicrobiia bacterium | reverse complement strand
CCGTCGCACACGTAGCAGACCACCTCGAACTCGGCCGACGGCTCCGTGAACGGGAAGTAGCCGGGACGCAGGCGCGAGTGGTGACCGGGGCCGAAGTACGCCTCGGTGAACGCCTCGATGGTGCCGGCGAGGTCGCCGAAGGTGATGCCGCGATCGACAACGAGCGCCTCGATCTGGTGGAACATCGGCGAGTGGGTGGCGTCGAGCGTGTCGCGCCGGTAGCAGCGACCGGGCGCCACGACGTAGAGGGGCGGCTCGTTGGTCTCCATGACCCGGATCTGGACGGGCGAGGTGTGGGTGCGGAGCAAGACCTGCTCGGGTTGACCCAAACGGACGTACAGCGTGTCCCACATGGACCGGGCCGGATGCGCTTCCGGCATGTTGAGGGCGCCGAAGTTGTTCCAGTCGGTCTCGACCTCGGGGCCCTCGGCGACGGAGTAACCCATGCCGACGAAGACGTCCTCGAGTTCACGCCACACCTGTGTGATGAGGTGGAGGTGCCCGCGGTCGACGCCGCGGCCCGGCAGCGTCACGTCGACCTGCTCGGCCTCCGCCCGCAGCGCCGCCTCGGCACCGGCCAGCTCCGTCCGGCGGGACTCGACGAGCGCCTCCAGGGCGGCGCGGTATTCGTTGACCGCCCTCCCCAACACGGGGCGATCGCCGGGGTCGAGATCCTTGATCCGCTCCCGGGCCTCGACGGCGACCGAGTTCTTCCCGAGGTAGCGCCGGTCGATCTCGGCGATCTCGTCACTCGACGCCGCCCCCGCCAGCGCCGCGCGCGCAGCGTCGAGCGCCTCGTCGAGCCTCGCCTGGATGTCGGCGGCGGTCACGGGTGTGCCCTCATTGCGGATCGAGTTCGAGTTCTTCGGGGATCCCGGCCGGAAGCGTAAAGGTGAACGTGGATCCCTCGCCCACCGTACTGGTGACGGTCATCCGCCCACCGTGCGCCTCGACGATGCCCTTGGCGATGTAGAGACCGAGTCCCGACCCGGTCGGCCGTCCCTCGTCGGTGCGGAAGAACTTCTTGAAGACCCTCGGCAGGTCGGCGGCCGGGATCCCAGGGCCCCGGTCGCTCACCGACACCTGGACCATGCCGTCGCCCCCGGCGTCCGGAACCAAGCGGGCGTCGAGCACGACGCCTTCGCCGCCGGCGTACTTCCCGGTGTTCTCGAGCAGGTTGGTGAGCACCTGGACGATCTTGTCAGGGTCGGCGTAGACCTCGGGCAGGTTTTCGGCCAGGTGGACGGCTGGTTCGAGGTCGGGGTGGAGGTTGCGCACGTCGCCCACGACCTTCTCGACGAGCGGTGCGAGTTCGACCATGCGCCGGCGGAGGCGGAGACGACCCGTCTCCAGCCGGGAGATGTCGAGGAGTTCGGTGACGAGGCGGGTGACGCGCTCGGCGTCGATGTGGACCTGCTCGAGCATTTCCTTCTTCTGCTCGTCCTTCAGCCGGTCCCAGCGGTTCAGCATCAGCGAGGTGAAGCCCTTCACCGACGTGAGCGGCGAGCGCAGTTCGTGCGAGACGGTGGAGACGACCTCGATGCCGCTCGCCCCTTCCCGTTCTCGCCGGTGGACGGGCCGCAGCACCAGGACGAGCCCGGTGAGGCGGCCCCCTTCCCGCAGGTAGCGGCCGGTCGCCGACATCCGGAGGTCGTCGCCCGACCCGGTGAGCACCGACACGGTCTGTTCGGGAATGCCGGTCACCGAGGGGAGGCGAGCGGCCTGTGGCCACCCTTCGGCCCAGATCTCCTTGCCGTCGCGACCCCGTGGGCGCAAGAGGTCGTCGGCCACGGCGCCGACCAGATCGGCGCGGGCGAACCCGAGCATCGAGGAAGCCGGTTCGTTGACCGCCACGATGCGACGGTCGGCGTCGAGGACGACGACGGCGTCCGGCAACAGGTCGACGAGGGCCTCGTCGTTCACGGGGCGCTCCTCGCTCGCTGGCGGGCGGCCTCGAACAGCAGGATCGCGGTCGCCATGGCGACGTTCAGCGACTCTGAGCGACCCGGCATCGGGATGGTGACCATGGCGTCGACCGGTGCCGTCGGCGGCAGGCCCCACGCCTCGTTGCCGACCACGATGGCGGTCGGAACCGTCCAGTCGAGTTCGGTGTAGGAAACGCCGGCGTTGACGGCCGTGCCCAGGCGTCGAACCCCCCGTTGCGCGAGCACGTCGAGCACCTCCCCCGGTTCACCCCCCACGACGACGGGGACGTGGAACAGGGCTCCGGCCGACGCCCGCACCACTTTCGGGGCGAAGGGATCGGCCGAACCCCGGCAGAACACTACCGCCGTGGCCCCGGCGGCCTCGGCACCCCGCACGATCGTCCCGGCGTTCCCCGGCTCTCGCACGTCGACGAGGACCACGGCC
>DATLFW010000489.1:0-2291 GCA_035540775.1 Acidimicrobiia bacterium | reverse complement strand
CCTGCTGCCCAGGTGTGGGGGACCGACATCTCGGCGCTCGGGCTCGGCTGTGCGCGCGACAACGCCCGGCGCCTCGGAGTCGGCAACGTGCGGTTCCGGCAGGGGGACCTGTTCGGCGCGCTCCCGCGCGAGTTGGCCGGCGGGGTCGACGTGATCGTCGGCAACATCCCCTACGTGTTGCCGGAGGAGATCGGGATGATGCCGGCCGAGATCGTGGAGTACGAGCCGCTCGACACGCTGACCGACGGATCGGCCGACGGTCTCGACCTGCTCCGGCGGGTGGCCGGCGAAGCGCCCGAGTGGTTGGCGTCGCGGGGGTGGCTGATGCTCCAGGTGAACGAGGAGAGCGGCGAGGAAGTCGCGGGGCTGCTCGACGGGTTCGGATACCGTACGGAGGTCCACGGCGCCGACGACTCCTGGGACGTCATTGTCGAAGCCCGCCGCTAACGCCTCCCGTTCTTGGCCCTTTGTGCAGGGCTCTGCGCGGCTCCGGAGGCCAAGTTCGCCGGCGACGCTCGTCAGTCGAGCACCGAGGCGTCGTGGCGGAGCTCGCGGCGCACCATCGCCTCCCACAGCCCGGGGAAGGTGACGGGGGTCTGGAAGAGCTGGGCGAAGGTCTCGGCCACGTCGGGCTTCAACTCGATGCCGCCCCCCAGCGCCTCGGTGTGCCAGGCGTTGCGGGCCCGCCATTCCAGGACGGTCGCCCGGTGGAAGACCTGGGCCGGGTTGACGCCGAGCACGAAGACGCCGTGGTTGGCGAGGAGGGCGATGTCGCGCTCGCCCATGGCGTCGACGGCCGCCTTCGCATTCGCCACGTCGCTCACCGGCCCGCCGAACTCGTCGTAGAGGGCGATGTCGGGGAGAATCTGGGCGCTTGTCTGGTCGTACGCCGGCGGCACCCGGTGGACGTTCGCCCAGATGGTCCCCCAGCGGGGGTGGTTGTGGACGGCCATCTTCACGTCGTGGCGGGCCTTGTGGAGTTCGAGGTGGAGGTGGATGGCGGGCGTGACCGTCCACGGCCCGTCGAGCACGTTGTTGTCGATGTCGATCCGCATCACGTCGGACGCCCGGATCTCGTCCCACGGCAGGCCGAACGGGTTCACGAGCAGCGTGTCGTCGGGCTGGCGGTAGGTGATGTGCCCTGAGAGGTGGTCGTCGTACCCGTAGCGGAACAGCATGCGGGCGACGAGGGCGAGTTCCTGGTGCGGCGTCAGCTCGGGGATGGCCGGAGCCGTGGGGTTGCGGCGCAGGCTGCGCTCGGTGGTCGCCATCTCGGGCCTCCCGGGAGATTCCTGACGTTGATGTCATTGTCGCGCACTCCTACGCTGCGGCTCCATGGGAGCGCCCCCCGTCCTCGACGCCGACACGCATCTCTACGAGCCGCGTGACCTCTGGGAGCGCTACGCCGACCCGGGCGATCGCGACCGAGCGCTTCGCATCGTCGACGACGACCTCGGCCACCCGTGGCTGGTCGACGCCTCCGGGCGGAAGCTCCACCTCGTCGAGATTCACCACCCCGGGGACGCCGCCGCCATGGGCGCGTACCGGCGGCAGGTTCGGGCGGGGGAGCCCCGTCGCGTCCGCTACGACGAGGAGCTGCCCGCCGACTTCGTCGAACCCGAGGCCCGGCTGGACCGTCTCGACGCCTTCGGGACGGCGGAGTCGGTCGTCTTCCCGAACTTCGGCCTCCTGTGGGAGCGGCCGCTCGGCGACGACCCGGCCACCCAGCTCGCCAACATGCGGGCGTGGAACCGGTGGGCGGTCGACGTGGTGGTGGCTGGGAAGGGGCGGCTCCACCCGTCAGCCCACCTGAGCCTGCGCGACCTCGACTGGCTCGACGAGGAGCTGGGCCGGCTGGCCGCCGGAGGCGTGCGGATCGGCATGATCGCCCCGGCGCTGGTCGACGGGAAGCGGCTCTCCCATCCCGACCTCGACCGGGCGTGGTCGTCGTTCGTGGAGCACGGGGTGACGCCCGTCTTCCACGTCGAGGCCTTCCCGCACCCCTTCCACGACGCCTGGTACGACGGAGATCCCGACCCGGTCAACCCCGTGCTGTCGTCGGTCTTCCTGTGGACCGGCCCGGCCTTGGCGCTCGCCGACATGGCCGTCGGCGGGGTGTTCGACCGCCACCCCGACCTGCGCCTCGGCGTGTTCGAGTTCTCGGCCCTGTGGGTGCCCGATTTCCTCATGTATCTCGACGGCGGCTTCGCCTTCCACGCCAACTTCAACGGGGCGCCCCTGACCGAACTCTCGTTGAAGCCGAGCGAGTTCATCCGGCGGCAGGTGCGGGT
>DATLFW010000488.1:0-2624 GCA_035540775.1 Acidimicrobiia bacterium | reverse complement strand
GCCCAGGCGTCGATGTACATCATCAACCCGCTGACCGGACGCAAGGTCAACTTCGCCAACCTCTTCTCGACCCACCCCCCGACCGAGGAGCGGGTGCGCCGCCTGCGCTCGCAGGTTTCGCCGTAGCGCTCACCCGGTCCGAACGGGACGGACCGCCGATACCGGGAGCGGCTTCGCAGGTCTCTTCGATGCGGGCAGGAGACGCGGCGTGCCGGCACGAATACGGAGGAAGGCGTCTGGGGCTGGGGGAGAGCCGTTCAGAAGGCTCGATCCGGACGTCTGTGCGCAAGTAGCGTAAGCCTCGGTCGTCCCGGTTTCACCGTCGGTGATCCGGTCGACACACACCGGTATGACGCGACCACCGCTCCGACGAGCTCTCATCGCCACCGCCGCCCTCGGTGTTCTCGTCGCGCCCCTCGTGGCGACGCCGTCCGCCGCCCAACTCCCCCCCATCTTCGAGACGACGACGACGTCGGCGCCGACGACGACCTCGTCGAGCACGACGACGACGACCGGAGTCACGACGACCACCTCGGGCGTCTTCAACCCGGTGACGACGACGACCGAGGCCGATCGCAGGGACGACGACGAGCCGGCCACGACGACGTCGACGCTCGTCCCGGGAGGCGTCCAGGGTCCCGGCGACGTCCCGCCGCCGGTGACCGGCGGCGACGGTTCGCCCCCGGTCGACCAGATCGGACCGCGAGTCATCCCGGACTGGGCACAGGAGCAGATGGCGTCCATCGTCCGCAGTTCGGCCAACAACACGTCGCGCGTGCTCGAGCTGCTCGCGCCGCTCGAAGGCCTCGGGTTCAGTCCGCAGGAGGTGGCCATGCTCGGGCTCGGTCGCTTCCCGATCCGGGGGCAGGCCAGCTTCATCGACGACTGGTGGTTCCCCCGTTTCGTGCCCGACTTCCACCTCCACCAGGGCACGGACGTGTTCGCCGACTTCGGCACGCCCATCGTCTCGCCGGTCGACGGCGTCCTCACGTTCGGGGAGAGCCCCGTGGGCGGTCGGTACTCCTACGTCACGACCGAAACCGACGGCACCTACTACTACTTCAGCCATCTCGACACCCTCCCCGAGCCCCCGGAGGAGACGAGGATCACCGATCCGGCCGAGGTGGCCCGCTTCGCCCACCGCTCCTACGACCACCCGGGCGCCTACCGCGTGAAGGTCGGCGATCTGATCGGCACCGTGGGCGACAGCGGCAACGCCAAGGGCGGTGCCCCCCACGCCCACGTCGAGGTCCACCCCGCAGGTGGGGAGGCCACAAACCCCAAGCCGATCCTCGATGCCTGGCTCGCTGAAGCCGAGGCCAACGTGGCCCAGGTGCTCGCCCTCTACGGCAGCCGCGGCCCGAAGGCCGTGCTGACGACCCAACGCACCCGGGCCACGGGTGGCGGGCAGTACTCGGCACCGTCGCGTCCCCTGGAAGCCGAGATGCTGGGGGTGTCAGCGGCCGGGCCGGGCGCCGGCGTGCAGGTCCTGACCGGACAGCTCAGCCGGTCGATCGCGCGCATCGATTGGGAGCGCTACGAGGGGGCGCGCCTCGACCGCCCGGCCGTCGACCTTGCCACGGCGCTCGCCGCCGCCTTCCCGTCGTCCCCGGCACGACGGGCCGCGGCGTCCCACGACCACGGCGCCCACTGACGCCGTCCCTCCTCGCCGTCTTGGGGGAGTTGTGCTCGCCATGCGCGCGGAAGTCCCCCAAGACGCCGGTGAAGTCGTCAGTCGCGGCGGTTGGTGAACTGGAGCGGGATGCCGAAGTCGTGCTCACGCAGCGCCTGCATGGCGGCCTGAAGGTCGTCGCGGCTCTTCCCGCTCACCCGCACCTGGTCGCCTTGGATCGCCACCTGCACCTTCTTCAGGCCGACGTCCTTGACGTGCTTCACGATCTCTCGCCCCTTGTCCTGCGAGATCCCCTGATTCAGCGTGAGCTGCTGGCGCTTGGTGCCGCCGGCGGCGTCCTCGATCTTCCCGGCTGACACTGCCTTCAGGGAGATCTTCCGCTTCACGAGCTTTTCGTCGAGCACGCCACGGAGCGCCTCGATCTTCTGGTCGGTGTTCGACACGAGAGTGATTCCGTCGTCGGAGAGGGTGATGTCGCTCCCGGTGTTCTTGAAGTCGAACCGGGTCGACACCTCCCGCCTCGCCTGGTCGACGGCGTTGCGGATCTCCTGCATGTCGACTTCTGAGACGACGTCGAAACTGGGCACGCGCATCCCCTTCTCGGCGTACGAGGAACGGTTGGTATCGTACGCACCGCCAAGGGTCGGTGTCCGAGTGGCCAAAGGAGACGGTCTGTAAAACCGTTGCGGAAGCTACGGTGGTTCGAACCCACCCCGGCCCACAGTAAGTAAAGGCCCAGGTCAGGTGGTATTTCCTCCGGCCCGGGCCTTTCTTTACGGGCGTTTGGCGCCAGCGGGTAGAATGCCAGACGCACGTGCCCCCTTAGCTCAGACGGCAGAGCACTTCCATGGTAAGGAAGGGGTCTACGGTTCGATTCCGTAAGGGGGCTCTCACGGCGGTGTAGCTCAGTTGGCAGAGCACGCGGCTCATAATCGCGGCGTCGGCGGTTCGAGTCCGCCCACCGCTACTGGGAGGTTCACCCTGCCTCCCC
>DATLFW010000487.1:0-2802 GCA_035540775.1 Acidimicrobiia bacterium | reverse complement strand
GACCATGGCCACCCGCTCCTCCTCGGGCCGATCCTGATTCCCGCGCCGCCCTCGGCGGAGCAGACGACGGCGATGCTCGGTCGCGCCGGCCACCTCTCCCAATCCCTCCGTGTCCACGGCGGCACCGCCGTCGTCGACTGCGGCCGCGCCAGTCCGGCATCCGCGGCTTGGACGTTGGTCGTTTCGGCCGACGTGGTCGTCCTCGTCACGCGCCCCCGGCTCGACCACGTCCAGCATGCGTCCTGGCAGCTCGGTGCCCTCCGTGGCGAGCGCAGCCCGGTCGTCATCGCCCTCGTCGGTTCTCGCCCCTACCCGGCGTCGGAGGTGGCGGCCGCCCTCGACACCCCCGTCGCTGCCGTCATCGCAGACGACGCGCCGACCGCCGAGCACCTCCCGCGCTTGGCGCTCGATCGCACGACGCTGCGCACCCCGCTCGTCCGATCGGCCCAGACGCTCGTCGTCGCGGTCCACCGCCTCGCCGGTGCCGACACCGAGCCATCGACACACCCGAGCGTCGAAGGCGCCGGCCGATGATTCGCTCCGAGGAGATCGCAGCGGTCCGAGCCGAGGTGGCGCAGCGGCTGTCGTCACCCGCCGACCCCGCCGACGACACCGACATCCGGGGGTTCACTCCTCCCGGAGATCCCGAGCGGGTCATGGCCCGGCATGTCATCGCCGACATCCTCGAGGAGCAGGCCCGCCAGGCGATCCTGGCCGGCCAGCCCGTTCGCTCCCCCGAGGACGAGGACGCCCTCGCCCAAGCCGTGTACGACGCCCTCTTCGGACTCGGATCGTTGCAGCGATGGCTCGACGATCCCGACGTCACCGACGTCCACGTCCAGGGGTGCGACACCGTCTTCGTCGTTCGCGGCGACGGAACCAAGGAACAGGTCGATCCCGTCGCCGGCAGCGACGACGAGCTCGTCGAACTGATCCGGATGGCCGCCGCCCGCATGGGCCGGTCCGAACGCCGCTTCGACGTCGGCAATCCCGAACTCAACCTCCAACTCCCCGACGGGAGTCGCCTCTTCGCCGTCATGGGCGTCTCCGCCCGACCCTCGCTGGCGATCCGTCGCCACCGATTCCCGAAGGTCTTCCTCTCCGACCTCGTGGGCCTAGGCGCCCTCGACGAGACCCTGGCCGACTTCCTTTCCGCCGCCGTTCGAGCCCGCAAGAACATCGTCGTCGCGGGCGGCACGGGCATGGGGAAGACGACGTTGCTTCGCGCCCTGATCAACGAGGTCCCCCCGCACGAGCGGCTCATCACGGTCGAAGACTCGCTCGAACTCGGCCTCGACCGGTTCCCCGAACTCCACCCCGACGTCGTCACCCTGGAGGCGCGGGAAGCGAACGTCGAGGGCGAGGGAGCGATCCCACTCGACCGTCTCGTGCGGATGGGGCTTCGAATGGACCCTGATCGCGTGATCGTCGGAGAGGTACGGGGAGACGAGATCCTCCCCATGCTCAACGCCATGAGCCAGGGCAACGACGGATCGATGTGCACCGTCCACGCGCACTCGTCGGAAGGCGTGTTCCGCAAGCTCGCCATGTACGCCATGCAGACCCCCCAACGTCTCCCGCTCGAAGCCACCAACCTCCTCGTCGCCAACGCGCTCGACTTCGTCGTCCACCTGGGATGCGACGCCGGAGGGGATCGGCGGCGATCCCGCTACGTCACCTCGGTCCGCGAAGTCGTCGATGCCGACGGCGCCGTCGTCACGTCGAACGAGGTGTTCCGGCCCGGTCCTGATGGCCGAGCCATCCCGGGCGTCCCGATGCGAACGACGACCCTGCGCGACCTGCTCGACGCCGGCCTCGACGACGAGCGGTTCCACCTCCATGCCACGCCAGGCGGGTGGCGATGACGACGACGGCGATGCTCTTCGGCGGCGCCATCGGCGTCGGCATCCTCGTCGTCGCGGCCGGCCTCGCCGGTGCGCGTGGTTCGCGGCTCCACACGGCCGCACGCACCGTGAGACAGCGAGCGACGGCGCGTGCCGGGGCGGCCGTCGTGTGCTCGGTCGTCGCCTTCCTCGCCACCGGCTGGCTGGTCGGCGGCGTGCTCGCGGGTCTCGCCGTCGTGAGTGCGCCCCGCCTCGCCGGGCGGTCGTCGGCCGATGCCGTCCAGAAGGCCGAAGCGGTGGCGGGATGGGCCGAGATGTTGCGCGACACCATGGCCGCGGCGGCGGGCATCGAAGCAGCCATCGTCCACACCGCGCCACTGGCGCCGACGGCCATCCGTCCCGCCGTGCAGCGACTCGCCGCTCGTCTCGACCACGAGCATCTCGTTCCCAGTCTCCGCCGCTTTGCCGACGACCTCGCCGACCCGAGCGCTGATCTCGTGGTCGCCGCCCTGGTGCTCGCGGTGGAACGGCGCGCCCGAGACCTCGGCGCCCTGCTCGGGGCGCTGGCAGAGGCAGCGCGAGGCGAAGCGGCCATGATCTTGCGCGTCGAGGCGGGGCGAGCACGGCTCCGCACGGCGGTGCGAGTGGTATCAGGATTTACGCTTGCCTTTGCGGCCGGCATGGTGCTGTTGAACCGGGCGTATCTCGATCCCTTCGACACGGCGACCGGCCAACTCGTTCTCGTCCTCGTCGGAGGGTGCTTCGCCGCCGCCCTCTGGCAACTCGACCGCATGGCACGCCTCGACGTCGGCGGTCGGGTCTTCCGGGCAGGAGCGGGAGCGACGGCGTGACGGGGATGCTCGGCGGTCTCCTCGCCGGCGTGGCGCAGGGCGCCGGGTCGTTCCTGGTGGTGCTCGGCGTGCGCCCCCCACGGCCGCGCCTCGACGTCGCCCTCACC
>DATLFW010000486.1:0-2438 GCA_035540775.1 Acidimicrobiia bacterium | reverse complement strand
CCCCCGGGCCGTGTGAACGGAGAGGCCGAGTTCGCGGGCAATCCGCTTCGGGTCTCGGCCCAAGGCCAGCAGGCGCAGGACCTCGTGCTCGCGAGGCGTCACTCCGAAGCGCTCGGCAACGGCGGCGGCGGCCGGAGGGTCGTGGGAGGCGGCGGGTGACGCGGCGCGCTGGTCGCGCTCCGACTCGGACGCCAGCCGGACGAGCGCTGCGCGGTCGACGAGCATCCCGTGCGGCGACCAGGCCGAGCGGATGGCGCCCAGCATCGACTCCAACCCGGTGTCCTTCGGGAGAAAACCGGCGGCACCGGAGTCTGCGGCGCGCGCGATCACGTCACGCGTCGCATACCCGGTCACGATGAGAACGCGGGCGTCAGGACACCGATGGAGGACGGTGCGCGTCAACTCCACGCCGTCTTCCCTGTCGAGTTGGACGTCCATGAGGATGACGTCGGGACACCCGTGTTCGTCGATGCGGGCGAACAACCCGTCGAGATCACGCGCGGTCCCCGTGCAGCGGAGATCTTCCTGCGCGTCGATGGCGAGGGCGAGGGGTTCGGAGAAGAGCCGGAGATCGTCGACGATCATCACCTCGATCGGCCGGTGCTCGGGCCCCGCGTCCGTGACGACTGCCTTCATCGCAGTGGCGCTCCCCGCAGACCCGTCAACATTCGTCGGTCACCTCGTCGGCTGGTTCAGATGAACCCCTCCGAGTGGGAGAGGGTCCCCCATATCGGGACTCTCTTACCCCCACACATGCGTCTATGAACGACCACGCTGCGTCCCTAGTGTCTCGCGTGGTCTTGATACCAGAGCCTGGTTGAGGCTGCAGCCAGGTCAGTGTGCGCGGTGCCTGTCCTTTCCACCACGACCTGAGAGGACAGCACTTCATGTCGAAGACCGATGTCATTGCTGCCACGCGCCAGCCGGCTCGCAATTCGCGTCCCCCCACCCGCCCGGTCTCGCGACCCGGCCGGCGCGCCTCCGAGGAGCACGCGCCGTCGGAGGCCCTCTTCGTCCAGTACCGCCGGACGGGCAACGAACGCATCCGCACGCTCCTCGTCGAGCGACACCTCGATCTCGCGTACGCCCTCGCCCGGCGGTATCGCCATCGCGGGGAAGCGATCGAAGATCTCGTCCAGGTGGCCGCCCTCGGTCTCGTGAAGGCCGTCGATCGCTTCGACCCAGAGGTGGGCGCCAGCTTCACGAGCTTCGCCACGCCGACCATCCTCGGGGAGTTGAAGCGCCACTTCCGTGACCACGGGTGGAGCGTTCGGGTGCCCCGGCACCTGCAGGAGATGGCGCGGTCGGTGAAGCGAACGATGGAGGAGATGACGCACGAACTCGGGCACCCGCCGAGCCGGAGCGACGTCGCCCGCCGCCTCGCCACGTCGGAGCGCGAGGTGACGGCGGCGCTTCGGGCGTCGACCGCCTACCAGTCGCGATCCATCGACGCCGGGTCCGGAGACGCCGGCAGCGACGACGACTCCCTCAGCATGGCGGATGCGCTCGGGAGCGAGGACCCCGAGTTCGACCGGGCCGAAACGCGGCTGACCGTCGAACGCCTCGCCGACCGCCTCCCCGAACCCGAGCGGTCGGTCGTGCGGCTGCGCTTCTTCCACGACATGGTCCAGGTGCAGATCGCCGACGAGCTCGGGATGAGCCAGATGCGCGTCTCGCGGTTGCTGGCGAAGAGCATGGACCGCATGCGCTCCCTGGACGCCGCCATGCAGCGGTAGGCGACGGCGTTCAGCGAACCTCGGTCGCCGCCTGCTCGCCGAGTTCGACGAGCGTGAACCGGCCGTCCTGGACGTCGACGACGGTGCGAGAGCAGTGCGTCGGCGACGAGCACGTCACCCGGGCATCGCCGAGGGCCTCCCCCACTGCGACGTTGATGGCGACGAAGTGCGTGACGACCACCGCGTCGTCGCGGAGCGAGGCCAGCGTGTCGAGCACCGAATGGCGCCACTCGCGGAGATCGACGTCGAGGTCGGTCCACGAGGCGGCGAGGACGTCGGCGAGCCATGCCCCTCGTTCCGCGACCGAGCGATCTCCCGACGGGATCTCGCCGACGCCGGGCTCGACACGCGCCTCGATCCCCCAGCGGCGAGCCAGCGGCGCGGCCGTCTCCTGGGTGCGGCGCAGCGGGCTGGTGAGGAGCGGGAGCGGTCCGAGCGGCGCCAGGGCGTCGGCCATCGCTTCCGCCTGCGCCCGGCCCCGATCGTCGAGACCGGGATCGGGGTCCTCCGTCCAGCTTCCGGCCGGGCGGCCGTGGCGGACGAGGACGAGCCGCGTCACTTGACGGCGCCCGCCTCCCGGAGCTTCGCCACGTCGCCTTCCGAGAAGCCCCACGCCGTCAACACCTCGTCGGTGTGCTGGCCGGGAATCGGGGGCGGGCCGCCGATCACCGGTGCGGTGCGGCTGAAGCGGGGCGCCGGGCC
>DATLFW010000485.1:0-2223 GCA_035540775.1 Acidimicrobiia bacterium | reverse complement strand
CCACCCGGGGCTCGACTCGCACCCCCAGCGGGAGATCGCCAAGCGCCAGATGACGATGGGCGGGAGCTCGCTGTCGTTCGACCTCGCCGGCGGCGAGGCGGCGGGGCGCCGCTTCGTGGAGTCGGTGCGGCTGGCCCGCATCGCCCCGAGCCTCGGCGGCCCCGAGACGCTCGTGACCCACCCGGCGTCGTCGACGGCCGCCAACCTGCCGCCGGAGGAGCGGGAGGAGGTCGGGATCGGCGACGGCATGATCCGCGTGTCGGTGGGCCTCGAGCACACCGACGACGTCGTGGCCGACTTCCTCCAGGCGCTCGCCGCGCTCGACTGACCCTCCGGGTCTGCCAGCATCGTCCCCCGTGCGTCGAACGTCCGCGCTCGCGCTGATCGTCCTCCTCGCCGCCTGCTCGGGCGGCGGGGGCGACGACGAGGCCCGCCCCGAGCCCCAGATCTCCGAGCAGGCCTTCGAGGTGCCCGAGATCGACCTCGAGGTCACCCGGTCGGAGTACGTGAGCCCGCACCAGGAGCGCGGCGTGCTCCCCGAGGCCACGGCGCGGGAGGCGCTCGACGTCGTGCAGGCGCTGTTCGACGCCACCGTCGTCGACGCCGCGGTCCGCGGCGAGCCGGGTGACGCCACGACGCTGTTCACCCCCGACGCCCTGGAGCGGCTCCGGGGCCGCGACTACCGGGCGTTCGTCGACGACGGCGTCGGCCCGGTGGAGACGCTGGAGGCCGAGCGTGCCCGCGTCGGTCTGGCCGGGCTCGCCGACGAGAACAACGAGCCGGCGCTCGTCGTCGCCGCCATCGACTGGGACGTGCGCAGCCCGGACGGCACGGTGCGCATCACCCGGGCCGGCGAGCTGTCGCTCGTGCCGGCCGGCCCCGGCGGGGCGTGGCGGATCGCCGCCTACAGCATCGTCACCGAGCGCACGGTCGACGGCTCGACCACCACCACGACGGCGGAGGCCGGCTCGTGAGGCGGCTCGCCGTCGGGCTGCTCGCCGTCGCCGTCCTCGCCGCCGGCGTCTTCGCCGCCGACCTCCGCCGGGCCCACGACGCCGCCTCGCTCGTGCTCCAGGCCGTCGACAGCCGCGGCGCCGCCTACGACCCCGGTGAGTGGAAGGACACCGTGTTCGTCCTCGCCATCGGCAGCGACGAGCGGGTGGGGCTCGACGGCGCCCGCGCCGACGCCCTCCACGTCATCGGCATGAACCCACGGCTGCGCCGGGCGACGATCATCAACATCCCTCGTGACACCTGGGTGGAGATCCCTGGCCACGGCCAGGGCCGGGTGAACGAGGCGTACCGCTACGGCGGCGCCCAGCTGCAGGCCGAGACCGTCCGCCGCCTCACCGGGGCGCCGATCTCGTTCACGCTCACCACCACCTTCGACGGCGTCGTCGCCATGGTCGACCGGATGGGCGGGCTCGAGGTCGACATCCCGTTCCCGATGGACGACCGCAACTCCGGCGCCGCCTTCCACCAGGGGCGCCAGCGGATGACGGGCACCCAGGTGCTCGCCTTCAGCCGCAACCGGTACATCCCCGACGGGGACATCCGTCGCACCGCCAACCAGGGCCAGGTGCTCATCCACGCCCTCGAGCACCTGCGCCGGGGCGGCACGAGCGGCACCGAGGTGCTGCGGTCGCTCGACGTGCTCTACCGCAACGTCCGCGCCGAGGGCGTGAAGCCCACCGACCTCTACCGCCTCGGCCGGGCTGCGCTCCGGATCGAGCCGGCGAACGTCCGCAACTACACGATCCCCGTGACGATCGGCTTCCGGGGCAGCCAGTCGGTGGTGTTCGTCCGCCAGCCCGCCGCCGCCCGCCTCTTCGAGGACTTCGTCGACGACGCCGTGCTCTCGGCGCACTGAGTGCCGGAGCTCGTCGAGGTCGAGCTCTACCGCCGGCTGGCGGAGCGGGCCGTGGGACGGCGGGTCACGGGCGTCGACGCAGCCGACGCGTGGTTCCTGAAGGCGGGGCTGACGGCGCCCGTCCTCGCCGACGCCGTCGTCGGCCGGCGCTTCACCGCCGCCCGCCGCATCGGCAAGCTGCTGCTGCTCGACACCGAGGGCGGGCCCACCGTGGGACTGCGGTTCGGCATGACGGGCCGCATCGGCGTCGACGGCGTCTTCGGCCTCGACGACCTCGAGTACGGCAGCGTCCGCGACGAGCCGGCCTGGGATCGTGTGACGTTCCACCTCGTCGGGGTCGAGGAGCACGCCGC
>DATLFW010000484.1:0-4834 GCA_035540775.1 Acidimicrobiia bacterium | reverse complement strand
GGCCTCCACGAGCTCTTCCGGAGCACTCGCCCCGGCCGTCACGCCGACCACCCGGGCGGCGCCCAAGGCGGCGTGGTCGAGTTCGTCGGGATCGTTGATGCGCTGGACGGCCTGACAGCCCGCTTCCTGCGCCACGCGAGCAAGGGCCAGGGTGTTGGAGGAGTTGGCGCTGCCGATGACGACGACGGCGTCCGACCGAGCGGCGATCTCGCGAAGGGCGGCTTGCCGGTTGGTGGTGGCGAAGCAGAGGTCGTCGCGCGTCGCCGTCCAGAGCTCGGGGAAGCGCTCTCGCGCGTGGTCGAGGATCCCTTCCCACTCGCTGAGTGCGAGCGTCGTCTGGGCAAGGAGGGCGACCCGGCGCTCGTCGGCGACGGTGGCGGCGTCGACGTCGCGCTCGGATTCGACGAGGCGCATGGCGTCGGGAGCCTCGGCGAGGGTGCCGACGGCCTCGTCGTGCCCCTCGTGACCCACGTAGAGGATCGTGTAGCCCTTGCGAGCCCGGCTCTTGGCCTCGTGGTGCACCTTCGTGACGAGCGGACAGACGGCGTCGACCACGAAGCCGGTGTCGGCGGCTGCGGCCACGACATCGGGCGCCGATCCGTGGGCCGACAGCATGACAGGGGAGCCCGGCGGGACCTCGGAGATGTCGTCGACGAAGACGACCCCGAGCGAGCGGAAGCGCTCGACGACGAGCCGGTTGTGCACGATCTCGTGGTAGCAGTAGATGGGCGGATCGAAGACGCGCAGCATCCACGCCAGCGCCTTGATCGCCATCTCGACCCCGGCGCAGAACCCGCGGGGTTGCGCCAGGAGCACCTTCTCGACGGGCATGGTGTCCAGGCTACGGCGCACCGGTAGAAGTGCCGAACCGAGACGGCCGTAGACTGTGCCCGTGGACTCGGCCGCTCGCGTCGTGGCCGTCGCTCCCGGTTCTCCCGCCGATCTGGCCGGTCTCGCCGCGGGCGACGAGCTTCTCTCCCTCAACGGGGAGACCCTGCGCGACGTCGTGCGCTTCCAGATGCTGTCGGACGAACCGCTCCTCGACGTCGAGGTGCGCCGAGGCGGGCTGGAACGGACCGTGTCGGTCGTGAAGGGCGAGGGCGAGCCGCTCGGCGTCGAGCTCGAAAGCGCCGTCTTCGACCGGGTGCGCACGTGCGACAACCACTGCCCCTTCTGCTTCATCTACCAGCTGCCCAAGGGCATGCGCCGGAGCTTGTACCTGAAGGACGACGACTACCGGTTGTCGTTCCTGTACGGGAACTTCACCACGCTGACTCGCTTCACCGAGGCCGACCTGGAGCGGGTGGTGACCGAACGCCTCGGCCCGCTGTACGTCAGCATCCACGCCACCGACCCAGAGGTCCGGTCGCGCCTGCTGCGAAATCGCCGCGGAGGCACCAGCCTGCGGTGGCTCCGGGCTCTCCTCGACCACGACATCGAGGTGCACGGTCAGATCGTCGTCTGCCCCGGCATCAACGACGGTGACGTGCTCGACGACACCCTGCTCGGCGTGCTCGACCGCTATCCCGAACTGGCGACGGTGGCGGCGGTCCCCTTGGGCGTGAGCGCCCACAACACGGAACCCGACATGCGACCTCACACGCCAGCGGAGGCGGCGGCCGTCGTCGACACGGTGGAACGGTGGCAGGAGCGGTTCTCGGCGGTCCTCGGGCGGCGCTTGGTGTATGCCGCCGACGAGTACTACCTGATGACCGGTCGGCCCTTTCCGGCGTTGGAGGCGTACGACGACCTCGCCCAGCACGAGAACGGCGTCGGGATGGCGCGGGTCTTCGAGGCCGAGGTCCGGGCCCGTCTGGCGGGGGAGGAGGTCGACGCCCTCGGGCCCCGAGACGGGTTCTTCGCGTGGAGCGACGGGGCGGAGGCGGGACCGGCGTTCCCTTGCGCTCCCGAGGGCTATCGGGCGCCGCGCACCGTCGAGACACCCGTCGAACTTGGCCTCCGATCCGGCACATATTCGCGGCCAAAGGGCCAAGAAGTGGGACGGGCGGTGGGGGTGATCACCGGGGAGTTCGGGGCGGAGGTGTTGGCGCCGTTGCTCGGCGACCTCTCCGAGCACGCCGGCGTTCCCATCCGCCTGGTTCCGGTCGCCAACCGATTCTTTGGCGGCAACATCGGCGTCACGGGGCTGTTGACCGGCGCCGACGTTGCCGAGGCGCTGGCGGGCGAGCCCGAGGGCGACCGCTACCTGCTCCCCGACGTCGTGCTCTCCCGAGACACGTTCCTCGACGACCGGTCGCTCGCCGACCTGCCCCACCCCGTGGAAGTCGTCGCGACCAACGGCGCGGCTCTGGTCGACGCTCTCGCCCGGGTGCCGGTGTCGTGAGCGACCTCCCGCTCGTCGCCATCGTCGGACGCCCGAACGTCGGGAAGTCGACCCTCGTCAACCGCATCATCGGGCGGCGCGAGGCGATCGTCGAGGAGCGCCCCGGCGTCACCCGCGACCGCAAAGAGGTCGAGGCGGAGTGGTACGGGCAGCGGTTCCGGGTCGCCGACACCGGCGGATGGATGGTCGGTGAGGAAGGGACGCTCACGCGGAAGGTGAGCGCGCAGGCCGAACTCGCCATCAAGGAAGCCGACGTCGTGGTCATGGTCGTCGACGTCACCATCGGCGTGACAGACGACGACGAGCGGGTCGCCCGGCTCCTCCAGGACTCCGGCACGCCCGTGGTGCTGGTCGCCAACAAGGTCGACAACGACCAGCGGGAACTCGAGATGTGGGAGTTCGTGGGGCTGGGTCTCGGCAATCCGCTCCCCGTCTCGGCCATGCACGGTCGCGGCTCCGCCGATCTCCTCGACACGATCGTGAGCCTGTTGCCGCAGCCGGAGGAGGCCGGGGCGGAGGTGGGGGTCCCCGAAACCGACGGCGAAGGCGGGGAGTTCTCGGTGGCCATCGTCGGCCGCCCGAACGTCGGCAAGTCGACGCTCTTCAACCGCATGGTGGGGGAGGAGCGCTCGGTCGTCCACGACATGCCGGGGACGACCCGCGACACCATCGACACGGTGGTGGAGACCGAGGACGGCGCCATGCGGTTCGTAGATACGGCGGGAATGCGCCGCCGCAGCCGCGTCGACGAGACCACCGAGTACTACGGCGTCGTCCGCTCGCTCCAGGCCGTCGACCGCGCCGACGCCGTGCTCCTCATCGTCGACGCCAGCGAAGGCGTGACGCACCAGGACCAGCGCCTGGCCGAACGGGTCGACGCGGCCGGCTGCGCCGTGACGATCCTCCTCAACAAGTGGGACGTCGCCAACGACGAGCAGCGGCGGCGGGTGGAGTGGGAGGTCGCCGACCGGCTCGGCTTCCTCGCCTACGCGCCCGTGCTGAAGGTGTCGGCGCTGACGGGGAAGAGCGTCCAGCGCATCCTCCCGGCGCTGTGGCAGGCGCGGGAGGAGTACCACCGGCGGGTGCCGACGGCCCAGCTCAATCGGGTCGTGCAGGAGGCCCAGCGGGCGCACCCCGCACCGACGCATCGGGGCGTGCGACCTCGGGTGCTGTACGCCACCCAGGGCGCCATCGACCCCCCGACGTTCACCCTCTTCGCCAACCGGCGCCTGCCCGCGCCGTACCTGCGGTATCTCGAGCGCAAGATCCGGGAGGCCTTCCACTTCGGTGCTACGCCCATCAAGGTCCGCGTCCGCACCAAACGGTGACCGCTTCTAGGCTGAAGAACGTGAACTGGCCGCACACCGTGTCGATCCGTGAAGTCGGGCCCCGCGACGGGCTCCAGAACGAGGCGCCGGTGCCGGTCGAGGCCCGGATCCGGCTCGTCGACGCCCTGAGCGGCACCGGTCTGACCCTCATCGAAGCCGGAGCCTTCGTGCACCCCGACGCCATCCCCCCGATGGCGGGTACCGAGGACGTCTTCGCCGGGATCGAACGGGTCGAAGGGGTGCGCTACTGCGCCTTGGTGCCCAACGCCAAGGGAGCGGAGCGGGCGCTGGGGGCCGGAGCCGACGACCTCGAAGTCGTGGTGAGCGCCAGCGAGACGCACAACCAGCGCAACGTGCGCCGCACCGTCGACGAGTCGGTGGGCGAGATCAGCCGGGTGGTGGAACTGGCGCGCAATGCGGCGGCCCCGGTGGAGGCGGTCATCTCCACGTCTTTCGGTTGCCCGTACGAAGGTGACGTCGACCCGCATCGCGTCGCCGCCCTCGCCGTCCGCCTGCGCGACGAATGCGGCGTCGACCGACTGAGCTTCGGCGACACCACGGGCATGGCGTCGCCCAAGCGCGTGACCGACCTCCTGCGAGCCCTGGAGTCGACCGGAGTCTCGCCCGGCGACGCCCGGATGCATTTCCACGACACGCGGGGTTCCGGGCTGGCCAACGTCGTGACGGCACTCGAGGCCGGCGTGACCCGCTACGACGCTTCCGTCGGCGGGCTCGGTGGGTGTCCGTACGCGCCGGGGGCGTCGGGCAACATCGCCACCGAAGATCTCGTGCACATGCTCGAAGACATGGGCGTCGACACCGGCATCGACCTCGACGCCCTCATCGACGCCGCTCTGCTCGCCGAGGAGATCGTGGGGCGGCGGCTTCCCGGACAGGTGATGCGGGCGGGCCCGCGGACGCGGCTGGCGGAGGTGGGCTGAGCATGACCGACGATCGGCTCGGGACGGCGACCGAACGCGCCCTGGCGGGCAACCTGGAGCGCTACGGGGAGAAGCTGGCGTCGGAGGGCAAGCTCTTCGTGCGCGAGCGTCTCCGTCTCCTCCTCGACGACGACCTCGTCGAGGACGCCCTGCTCGCCAACGCCCTGGCCGGTGACCTCCCCGCTGACGGCGTCGTCACCGGGATCGGGAAGATCGACGGC
>DATLFW010000483.1:0-3729 GCA_035540775.1 Acidimicrobiia bacterium | reverse complement strand
ACGCGGATCGAGCCTCGACACCTCGGCCTCGACCGCCGCCAGGGCCTCCGACAACGCCACCGCACCTCACCCCCTTCGAACGCACGCGGACAACACACACGGCTGGGAAGCGAGGGCCCACGACGCCGGCCCCGAAGCGATACACCGACACTAGCGAACATGTGTTCGCCCTGTCAAGGACTTCGACCAAAAATTTTCGGGTCACCCCTACGCTGCGGGCGTGCCTGCTCGCCGCACCGTCTACCTCCGCCATCCCACGGTGGCCGGCTGCGACGCGCGACTCGCCGAGCAGGCTCAGGTCGAGCCCACCGACCTCGGTGTCGATCCCTCCACGCTCGAAACGGCGCCGCCCGGGTATCGCCTCGACCGCGACGCCATCGACCTCGGTGCCGGCCAAGAGGTGTTCGAACGGGCACGGGAGTGCCTCGGGCGCTGGGCGGCGCACCTCGGCTCGGGCCTGCGCCTCCATCCGGAACGCCCGGAAATCGTCGAAGGGCGCGACGTCCTCATCTCGATCCGGGTGGGCCCTGTTCACGTCGTGGCCGCGTGCCGCACCGTCGCGGTCGTGGACGAGCTGCGCCGGTTCGGCTTCGCCTACGCAACGCTCCCGCTTCACCCGGAGCGGGGCCGCCAGGCGTTCTTCGTCGAGCACGGCGACGACGACGTCGTCCGGTTCGTCGTCTCGACCGTGTCCCGGCCCCGCGCATGGTGGGCCCGGGCGTCGGCGCCGCTGACGCGTGCCGTTCAACGCCGGGCAGCCAAGAAGTACGTCTCCGCGGTCAGCGAATGTGTGGCGCCCACGGATGGGCGCGGCCGCGACGGGGTACGCTGAGGGCGATCCCTCCCGCCGCGGCGTCGATCGCGGCCTGTCCTCCCGAGGTGACGTGAGCGCTGGCCCCGCCTCGCCCCGCGTCCTCGTCCTCGTCGACGGGGAGCACTACCCGCCGGTCGTCCGCGCCGCCATCGACGAGTTGCGCGCGGCCGGTTCCGACATCGTCGGCGCCGCCGTTCTTGGTGGCACCGAGAAGGTGTCGACGGGGGAGCAGGCCGACTTCGGTGTACCCGCCGTCACCGGCAGCGACCCGCTCGACGCCCTCCTCGCCGGCCTCGATCGTTTTCACCCCGACGAGGTCTTCGACCTCTCCGACCAACCCGTCCTCGACGCTCGCCTCCGGATGCGCCTGGCCGCCCATGCGCTCGCCCGCGACGTCGCCTACGCCGGCGCCGACTTCCGCTTCGTCCCCCCGCCCAACGCCCGCCTCGCCACCAAGCCGTCGATCGCCATCGTCGGGACGGGAAAGCGGACCGGCAAGACAGCCGTCTCCGCCCACCTGGCCCGGCTCTTGAAGGAGCAGGGGACGCCTCCCGTCATCGTCGCCATGGGTCGTGGAGGCCCCCACGAACCCGAACTCGTCGACCCGGCCGAATCGGCCATCACCTCGTCGTCCCTCCTCGCCCTTGCCGAGGAGGGACGCCACGCCGCCAGCGACCACCTCGAGGGCGGGTTGATGGCGGGCGTCACCACCATCGGCACCCGCCGAGCCGGGGGCGGCATGGTGTCGACCCCCGCCAGCTCCACCTTCCCCGCCGGCGTCGAACTCGCCAACACCCGTCGCGAGCCCATCGTGATCTTCGAGGGGTCGGGGGCGGCCGTTCCCCCCGCGCACGCCGACGCCACCGTCCTCGTGGTGCCCGCCTCCGCCGACATCGAGACGGTGACGGGCTACCTCGGACCCTTCCTTCTGTTGAAGGCTGACTTGGTCGTCGTTACACTCGCCTCACCGCCGCTTCAAGAAGCGGCACATGCGCTCGAAGACCGCATCCGGGAGCTGGTGCCGGCGACACCGCTCGTCCGCACGACGTTCCGGCCTCATCCGCTCGAACCGCTCTCCGGCCGCACGGTCTTCTTCGCCACCACGGCGCCCTCGCCGGTGGCGAGCGAACTGGCTGCCCATCTCGAACACGACCACGGGGCACGGGTCGTCGGCGTCAGCACCCACCTTTCCAACCGCTCGCTTCTCTCCGACGACCTCCAGGCAGCCGACGGCGCCGAGGTCCTGGTGACGGAGTTGAAAGCGGCGGCCGTCGACGTGGCGACCAAGGTCGCCATCGATCGGGGGATGCACGTGGTCTATTGCGACAACCGCCCGGTGAGCACCGAAGCCGAGACGTCGGTCGACGATCTCCTGCTCGACACGGCTCGCCTGGCAGTGGAGCGCTTCGCCCGCCCTGCGTCCTGACCCAGCCGATCAGCGAGGCCAACGGCACGGACATGCCGAAACAGCGGCACATCATCATCTCCGACAAGCAGAGCGCCCTTCCGTACTCGAAGGGGCTCATGGCGTCGTCGTTCATGGCCATCGGGCTGTCGCCCGCCCGCGCCTTCCAAGTCGCCGAGCGGATCGAGGACGACCTGCACGACCGGGGCGTGGCGTCGGTGACCCGCCGGGAACTCGTCGAGTTGGCGGAGCAGACGCTCGCCCGTGAGGTGGGAGACCGCTACGCCCGCACGTTCACGAAGTGGCAGGTGGTCCGCCATCTCGGGCGACCTCTCATCGTCCTCATCGGCGGTGCCACCGGCGTCGGCAAGTCGACCCTCGCCACCCAGCTCGGCGCCCGCCTCGGGATCACCCGGATCATCCCCACCGACGCCATCCGGGAAGTCATGCGCGGCGTCCTCACCGAGGACGTGGCGCCCGCCCTCCACACCTCCTCGTACGACGCCGACAAGTTCGTCCGCCAGCCGCTCCCGAAGCCCGCCGACCCGCTGATCGTGGGCTTCCGGGAGCAGGTGCTCGCCGTCGCCGTCGGCGTCCGGGCGCTCGCCCGGCGGGCCGCCCTCGAGGGCACCCACCTCATCGTCGAGGGTGTGCACGTGATTCCGGGTATCCTTGATCCGGCGGAGTTCCACGACACGGCCATCGTCGTGCCGTTGCTCGTCACCGTTGACGACGCGGAACTCCACCGCTCGCACTTCGCTCTTCGCGCGCTGGAGTCGAACGCGCGGCCGAGCGACCGGTACCTCGAGTCCTTCGAGCACATCCGGGCGATCCAGGAGTACGTCAAGTCCCTGGCTCAGGAGCGGGCCACACCCGTGATCCCCTCCTACAACCTCGACTCCACGCTGGTCCAGATCATCGATCTCGTCATCAGGGAAGCGGTTCGGGCGCTGCCTGGCGACGTCAGCGGTCCCGTCCCGATCATCGACGACAGCATGCAGCGCCATGCGGCAACAAGGGAGTAGTGCATGAGTCCCGAGCAGGTGATGGAGCGTTCGGCGCTCGAAGGCAAGGAGCGGCACGAACTGCAGGCGATCGCCGACGCAGTGGGTGCCAAGGTCACGACCCGGATGCGCAAGTCCGAGATCGTCGACGCCATCCTCGCCAGTGCCGGTGCCGGCTCCAACTCCAACCACCGGGGCAACTCCTCGGGGTCGAGCGACGAGGCGGCGGGCGATCGCGCCCAGGCAACGGCGTCGGTCGGCGAGTCCGGCGACTCCGGTGGCTCCAGTGACGCCGCTGACGCCGGCGACTCCGGTGAGTCGGAGTCGCGCTCCAACGGCCAGGGCGACGGAGAGGGGCGAGGCGCCACGACCACCCGCACCGCGGATGCCACCCGCGGCGGCCAGCGCTCGTCGAGCCGTGACGACGACGACGACGGCGACGACGATGACGACGACAGTGGCGACGGCGACGGCGGCGGTGGCGGGGGCGGCGGCCAGTACGGCCA
>DATLFW010000482.1:0-2210 GCA_035540775.1 Acidimicrobiia bacterium | reverse complement strand
GATCCTGTTCCTGAAGAACCTGATCTTCCTCGACGCCGCCATCGCCACCCTGGCCCCCGACCTCGACCTCCTCGGCGAGCTGACCCGGGTGTACGCCTACTTCACCGAGCGCTACGGCGAGCGCATCGCCGCCGACCTCGGGACGCCCCCCGACGAAGGCCGCCTCGACCTGACGGGGGTGAAGGCGTCGATGGGGCTGACGGCCGAGGTGCAGGGGATCACGTACCGGGAGCTGCAGGAGCGCCGCCAGCTCATCCGCCGCCGCCTCGAGGAACGCCGCCGCAAACGCTGACCGCGCCCACCCCGTTCTTCGCCCTTTGGCCGCGACTATGTGCCGGATTCGAGGCCAAGTTCGGCGGGCGCTTCCCCTGCCGCGTCGGCGGGTGTCGGCCCGGCGATGGCCGGGGCGGCCTCGGGCGCCAAGTCGACGGGTGTCGGCCCGCCCTCGGCGGCGGCCGTCCCGCCCATGAACGCCTCCTCCCGGAGCGGAATCTCGCGCAGGAAGAAGACGATGCCGAGGGCGAGCAGGCCGAGCGGGATCGACAGCAGGAACACGGTGTGGATCGACGACGAGAAGGCGTCGACCACCGTCTCTTGGATGCCGGCGGGCAAGAGGCGGATCTGCGCCGGACTGTTCTGCAGCACGCTGCGGTCGAAGCCGACGACCCGGGGCAGCTCGTCGGCCAGACGGGTGGCGAAGACGGTGCCGAACAGCGCCACGCCGAACGATCCGCCCATCGAGCGGAAGAACTGCGCGGAGGAGGTCGCCACGCCGAGGTCGCGGTATTCGACGGCGTTCTGGACCGAGATCACCAGCACCTGCATCGTCATGCCGAAGCCGATGCCGATGACGACCATGAAGACGGCGGCCATTGGGAAGGAGGTCGAGCGGTCCATGGTGGACAGCAGCATCAGGCCGACGCTCATGACCGACATCCCGGCCAGCGGGAAGACGCGGTAGCGGCCGGTGCGGGTGACGAGACGGCCGACGACGACGGTCGTGACGATCACCCCGCCCATGAGCGGCGTGAGGAGCAGGCCCGAGTTGGTGGCGCTCGAGCCGACCACGACCTGCAGGAACATCGGGATGAAGATGATCGTCCCGAACATGATCACGCCCGTCACGAACCCCGCCGCGCTGGTGACGGTGAAGATGTCGTTGCGGAACAGGCGCAGCGGCAGGATCGGCTCCGCCGCCCGCCGTTCCTGGAAGACGAACGCGACGGTGGCGGTCAGCCCGAAGGCAGCGAGGCCGAGGATGGTCGGCGAGTCCCAGGCGTACTCCGACCCGCCCCACACGGTGACGAGCAGCAGCGACGTCACGCCCGCCACGAGCAGCGCCGAGCCGAGCCAGTCGATGGCGTGCTGCACCCGCCGGAAGGGCAGGTCGAGCACGATCCCCGTCACGACGAGGGCCACGAGCCCGATCGGAATGTTGATGTAGAAGACCCAGCGCCACGACAGGTGGTCGGCGAAGAAGCCGCCGAGGAGCGGCCCGCCGATCGAGGAGAGGGCGAAGACGCTGCCGAGGTAGCCCTGGTAGCGGCCGCGCTGGCGGGGGGAGATGACGTCGCCGACGATCGCCATGGCGAGCGCCATGAGGCCGCCCGCCCCGGCCCCCTGGACCGCCCGGAAGGCGATGAGCTGGTTCATCGACTGCGACATCCCGGCGAGCACCGACCCGACGAGGAAGATGACGATGGCGGCCTGGAACAGCCGCTTGCGCCCGTAGAGGTCGGAGAGCTTCCCGTAGAGCGGGGTGGTGGCGGTCGAGGTGAGCAGGTAGGCGGTCACGACCCACGACAGGTGGTCGAGGCCGCCGAGGTCGCCGACGATGGTCGGCAGCGCCGTCGCCACGATGGTCTGGTCGAGGGCGGCGAGGAACATCCCGAGCATGAGGCCGCTGAAGATCACGAGGATTTGGCGGTGCGTGAACGGGGTGGTGCCATTGCCGGTGGCGGTGGTGGTGGCGGTCACGAGTCCTCCGAGAAGCGTGCGATGTCGAGGGCGAGTCGATCGAGGAGCCGGGCGAGGAGCACCCGGTCGTCGTCGGACCACTCGGACAGGAGTTCGGCCAGGGCCGCCCGGCGGGCGTCCTGGAGGGCGGCGAGCACCCGGGCCCCAGCGGGGGAGAGTTCGAGGGTCGTCGCCCGCTTGTCGCCGGGGTCGGCCCGGCGGACGACGAGCCCCGCCTCGTCGAGGCTCTTCAC
>DATLFW010000481.1:0-4261 GCA_035540775.1 Acidimicrobiia bacterium | reverse complement strand
GCCCGCATCTCCAGGTCGGTGCCTGGGTGCTGCCGACCCTGGTTGCGCACGGCACCCCCGAACAGCAGGAGCGCTTCATCCCGCCGACGCTGCTCGGCGAGATCACCTGGTGCCAGCTGTTCAGCGAACCGGGCGCCGGCTCCGACCTGGCAGGGCTGTCGACCAAGGCGGTCCGGGGCGACGACGGGTGGCTCGTCAGTGGCCAGAAGGTGTGGACCACCTTCGCCCACCAGTCCGACTGGGGCATGTGCCTCGCCCGCACCGACCCCGACGCCCCCAAGCACGACGGCATCTCGTGCTTCCTCGTCGACATGCGCTCCGAGGGCATCGACATTCGGCCGCTGCGTGAACTGACCGGCTGGGAGATGTTCAACGAGGTGTTCCTGAACGACGTCTACGTGCCCAACGACCTGGTCGTCGGCGCCGTCAACGACGGCTGGCGGGTCGGGCGGACCACCCTCGAGAACGAGCGGGTGTCGATGGGCAGCGGCTCGTCGTTCGGGCTGGGCGTCGAGACCCTGCTCGGGCTGGTGCCCGACGACGACCCGGTCGCCAACGAGCACCTCGGGCGGCTGGTCGCCGAGGCGCAGTCGCTCGCCGTCCTCGGCCTGCGCATGACGATGCGGGCGGTGTCGGGTGTCGAGGCGGGCCCCGAGTCGAGCGTGCGCAAGCTCCTCGGCGTCGAGCACGACCAGGAGGTCCAGGAGTTCGGTCTCGGCCTCCACGGGGCGGCGGGCGCCGTGCGTGAGGGCGACGCCGAGTCGTGGGTGACGGGCTTCCTCGCCAACCGCTGCCTCACTATCGCCGGCGGGACGAGCGAGGTGCAGCGCAACGTGATCGCCGAACGCCTCCTCGGCCTCCCGAAGGACCCCTGAAAGGTGTGTGCGTATGGCGTCGCGCTATGCGCGACGCCATACGCACACACGATTGGGGGCGGGTCAGGTCCGGCGCGGCATCAGCTTCAGCTCGTCGATGCGGACGGGCGAGGCGAGGACACCGAGGATCTCGTCAGCGACCTGCTCGGGCGTCATGACGTCGTGGGTGGCGAGGTAGCCACCGGCGTCCCAGGCGGCGAACGCCTTTCCCGCCGCCTCGCCGTCCCACCCCGCTGCGAACTCGCTCGCCGTGGGCCCCACCGAGACCGAGGTGAACCCGACGGACGGGTGCTCCGCGCGCCACCCCCGGACCATCTCGTCCATCGCCGCCTTGCTCGCGAAGTAGGGGACGAGCCATGGCCACGGCCGCCCGGGCGAGGTCACGGTCATGTAGACGGCGACCCCGCTGCGGGCCTCGAGATGAGGGATGGCTGCTCGCGTCAGCAGGGCAGCGCCCACGAGGTTCGTCTCGACGACCGTGCGCCAGTGGTCGACGCCGGCGTCGGCCAGGCGCGAGAGCGGCGATGCCCCGGCCGCGATGACCAGGCCGTCGAGGCCGCCGAGGGCCGCGGCCGCCTCCTCGACCGTGGTGCCGCACGTATCGGGACGTCGCACGTCGCACTGGAACGGCACCGCGCCCGCGATCTCATCGAGCACCTCCCGGCGCCGGGCCGCCACCGCCACCTCGTGGCCGCTGCGCACCGCTGCCTCGGCGACGGCTCGGCCGATGCCGGCCGACGCCCCGATGACGAGGACCTTCACGCCCCCTCCTCCTTCCGACGCCGCTCACGCAGCACGAACTTCTTGACCTTCCCCGACGGCGTGCGCGGGAAGTCGTCGACGATCCGGATCTCCTCGGGCCACTTCTGGCGGGCGACCCCGGCGGCTTCGAAGTGCTGGCGGACGGCGTCGAGGTCGGGAGGGGCAGCCCCGGCATGGAGGCGGAGGTAGGCGCAGGCGTGCTCCCCGAGGCGGTGATCGGGCGCCGCCACGACGGCCACCTCTGCAACGCCGTCCAAACGCGCCAGCAGTCCCTCGAGCTCGGCGGCGCTGACGTTCTCGCCGCCCCGGATGATCACGTCGCTCTTGCGGTCGGTGATCGTGAGCCAGCCGTCGGCGTCAACCACGCCGATGTCGCCGGTGTGGTACCAGCCGTCGGCGTCGATGGCCGCCGCCGTCAAAGCCGGATCGGTGTAGCCACCGAACAGATCGGGGCCGCGCGTCAGGATCTCGCCGTCCTCGCCCGGGCCGAGGTCGCGCCCGTCGTCGTCGACGATGCGCAGCTCGACGCCCGGGAGCGGGTGACCGTCGGTGCGGTTGCGCTTCTCGCGAGGTTCGTGGTGCTGGGCGCCCGTGACCGACGGGTGCTCGGTGGAGCCGTACGAGCGCACGATGAGAATTCCCATCCCCTCGGCCCGATCGGCGACCGCCTGCGGCACCGGCGAACCGCCCAGGCCGATCCTCGTCATGCGGGCGGCGTGCTCGGGCCCGAAGTCGGGGTGGTCGAGGAGGCTGGTGAGGAAGTAGGTGGCGCCGCTCCCCGCCATCAGGTCGGCCTCCACCATGGCGGCGAGGATCCGCCCCGGGTCCCACTGGTCGATGAGGCTCACCGGATGCCCCTTGTAGAGGGGGAGCAGGAGCCCCGAGAGCATGCCGATGGCGTGGCCGACGGGGGCGCCGACGAGCAGCGGACGAGCGTGGCTCGGCTGCATGTCGCCGAGCTGGCGCATCTCCGCCACCAGGCTGCGGTGCGTGTGCACGACGCCCTTGGGATCGGCGGTCGTCCCCGACGTGTAGGCGACCAGCGCCGGGCCGGACGGGTCGACGTCGGGGAGGTGTTCGACGGCGTCGGCGCCGTCGAGGAACGTGGAGAGGCCGACGGCGCCGGTCGGAGCGGTGTCGCCGACGACGACCACGAGTTCGAGGTCGGACAGGCCCGGGCGGATCTGTTCGAGGCTGGCGAGATAGTCGAGGTGGCCGAAGCGGTCGGCGGTCACCAGGGCGCGGGCCCCCGACTCGGCGAGGATGTAGCCGACCTCCCTCGGCCCGTAGAAGTGGACGATCGGCACCAGCACCGCACCCGAGAGCGCCGTGCCCCAGAAGACGACGGCCGCCTCCATCCAGTTCGGCAACTGGAACGCCACGACGTCGCCCGGTCCGATGCCGTGCCGGCGGAGGGCGCCCGCGAAGCGACGGGCGTCCTCGAACACGGCGCCGAGGGTGGCCGTGAAGGATCGCGTCTCCGACCACACCCGGAACGCCCGGGCGGGGTCGGCGAGGAGGAATCGCTCGATGGCGGAAGCGAGGGTGTCGTCGGTCCACAGGCCCTCGCCGAGGTAGCGCTGGGCGAGTGGCGCGGGCGGCGTCGCGAGCTTCCCGTCGGCGATCACGGGCGAACGGTAGGCCTGCCCTCAGAAGTTGACAACCGTGTCAGGTTCCCGTGACGATGCACGCCGATGGCCGCTCCTCGCTTCGACCTCCCGACCCCCGACGACGAGACCCAGCCGTTTTGGGACGCGTGCCGCGAGGGTCGTCTGCTGATCAAGCGCTGCCTCACCTGTGGCAAGGCCCACTACTACCCCCGTCCGTTCTGCCCGCACTGCTGGAGCGAAGAGGTGGAGTGGGAGGAGGCTTCGGGCCGGGCGACCCTCTACACGTACTCGGTCGTCCACCGCAACGACCTGCCGCCGTGGCCGGAGAAGGTGCCCTACGTCGCCGCCGTGGTCGACCTCGACGAGGGCCCGCGGATGATGACCAACGTGGTGAACTGTGACTTCGACGATCTGGCCGTGGGGATGCCGCTGCAGGTGACCTTCCGCCAGGAGACCGACGAGTACACCTTCCCCGCCTTCGAGCCACGGACGGACTGAATGGCCGACGATCGGGCCGGCGAAACGGCCGACAAGGACTGGACGTTCCCCTTCGAGGGGCCCCTCCACGAGACGTTCCCCGCGCTCCACGAGGCACAGAACGCCTGGCTGGCGCGGATCGACTCGCTCCCGGCGCCCGACCGTAAGACGCACGAGCTGATCCGGCTCGCCTGCACCGTCATCCTCCGGCACGGGCCGGGCGTCAAGCGCCACGCCATGCTCGCCCGGGAGTTCGGCGCCACCTGGGAAGAGGTGTTCGGGGCCATCATCCTCACCCTGCCCGGGTTCGGGCTGCTCCCGGCCGTCGACATGCTCCCGCACGCTCGCGCCGGGTTCGACGCCGCGCCGGAGGCCGAAGTCGAGAACGGCGACGACGAGGCCTGAACCCCCGGTGTCCGACCAGCCCTTCCGGGTCCTCCCACGCGTCACGCCCGAGAACGAGCACTTCTGGACGGGTGGGCGCGACGGCGAGCTGCGGTTCCTGCGCTGCCAGTCGTGCGGGTACTGGATCCACCC
>DATLFW010000480.1:0-2312 GCA_035540775.1 Acidimicrobiia bacterium | reverse complement strand
GACGAGGGGCGGCCGCTCGTCGGCCGTGACGAGGTGCTGGAGCGCATCTTCGGCCGTCTCGCCGCCGAGTGGGACGCGTTCACGGTGACGCCCTTCGTGTTCCACACCTGCGGCGACGTCGTCATCGTCGAGGGCCGCTACTCGGGGCGGAACCTCGCCACCGACCGGATGCTCGACGCCGCCTTCTGCCACATCTGGACCTTGGCGCACGGGCGCGTCGTCTCGTTCCGCCAGTACGCCGATACCGCCCACATGCGGTCGACGGCCGGGGTCGACGCTCTGGGTCGCTGACGATCGGGCGCCGCCGGCGCCCAAGAGCGAACGCCAGCGCATACGACGGCGGGACGCGACGCCCCGGCCGGTATCGTGACGCCCCGCATGGGGATCCTTGTCGCCGTCCTGCTCACGATCGTTGCTCTCGGCGTCCTGGCCGTCGCCGTGGTGACCGCCCTCGCCGTCCGGCGCTCGGGATGGCGCGTCCTCCGCACCCGGCTCCAGCGCAGCACGCGGATCTGGCGCCTGGCGGCCCGGCGCTCGCTGCGCTTCCTCCACCTCCGGCGCCGGGCCACGCAGGACCAGATCGACGAGTTCCACCTCCAGACCGCCGAGGAGGTGTTCGAGCTGATGGGCGGCATGAAGGGCGCCGTCATGAAGCTCGGCCAGATGGTGTCGATCCTCGGCGACACCCTTCCCGGCGCCTACTCGCAGGCCCTCCAGGGCCTCCAGTCGCAGGCGCCGCCCATGGCCTACGACCTCATGGCCACGGTGGTCGAGGAAGAGCTCGGTGCCCCGCCGGAGGTCGTCTTCCGCACGTTCACGACCGAACCGGTGGCGGCGGCGTCGATCGGGCAGGTGCACCGGGCCGTGCTCGACGACGGCACCGAAGTCGCCGTCAAGGTGCAGTACCCGGGGGTCGACGTCGCCATCCGAGCCGACCTCGACAACGCCTTCCTCCTCACCAACGTCGCCCGGATGATGGCGCCGGGCATCGAGCCCGAGCCGCTCGTCGAGGAACTGCGGAAGGTGATCGGCGACGAGCTCGACTACCGCAAGGAGGCCGCCAACCAGGAGGAGTTCCGGCGGGCATACGAAGGCCACCCGTGGGTGCGGATCCCGAGCGTGCTCCCCGAGTTCTCCGGTCGGAGAGTGATCACGAGCGAGTGGGTGTCGGGACGGTCCTTCTACGACTTCCTCGACGCTCCGCAGGACGTGCGCGACGAGGTGGGGGAGAAGCTGTTCCGGTTCTTCGTCGGGTCGGTCGGCGTGCTGCGGTTCTTCAACGCCGACCCGCACCCTGGCAACTACTTCTTCGGTGACGACGGCACCGTGACGTTCCTCGACTTCGGGATGGTGAAGCGCTTCAGCCCGGAGGTCATGGAAAGCCTCTGCGCCCAGATCGATGCGCTTCGCGCCGGTGACCAGGAGCGGCTCCGCGACGCCATGGTGCATCACGGGTGGTTCAAGCCCGCTGCACCCATCGACCTCGACCGCCTGTCGGCGCTGGCGCACCTGACCCAGCAGCCACTGGTCGGCCGCGGCCCGTACACCTACACCTCCGACTACATGCGTGAGGTGGTCGAAGCGGCCATGTCGCTGCAAGGGCCGTACGCCGACGTCATCAAGCACATGACCGTCCCGCCGGACCACATGATGCTGAACCGCATCCAGCTGGGCGTCGGTGCCCTGCTCGGCCGGCTGCGGGCGACGGGGCCGTGGGGGGCGATCTTCGACGAGTACCTGTTCGGGGCTGCTCCGGCGACGCCCCTCGGTGCGGCGGCCGCCGGATGGCCTCGCGTCCAGCCCGACCTCGCCGGCGAGATCTCGGGGTGAAGCGGGCCTGCGCCGCGCTGGCGGGCGTGGCGCTCGTGGCAGCAACGGCTTGTGCTCCGGGCGGCGGGGACGACGATCTCACGGTGCTGGCGGCGGCCTCGTTGACCGACGTCTTCGCCGCCATCGACGAACAGGCTGGCGACCTCGACGCGGCCTTCTCGTTCGCCGGGACCCCGGCGCTGCTCGAACAGGTCCGCCAGGGCGCCCCGGCCGACGTCGTGGCCGTGGCCGACGTCACCCAGCTCGATGCGTTGGTCGCGTCGGGCGACGTCGGCGAACCCGTCGTGTTCGCACGGAACCGACTGGTCGTCGTCGTCTCGGCGGGGAATCCGGATCCTCGCGTGCGGTCGATCGACGATCTGGCCGAGCCGGGCATCGCGGTGGTGCTCGCCGCTCCCGACGTGCCGGCCGGCCGCTACGCACGGGCGGCGCTCGAAGACGCAGGGATCCGGCGTGGCGTCGAGGCGAACGTGGTCTCCGAC
>DATLFW010000479.1:0-4711 GCA_035540775.1 Acidimicrobiia bacterium | reverse complement strand
TCCTTGTCCTTGTGCGGCGAGCGGATCACCGTGTACCGGTGCTTCTCCGTGGGGAGCGGCACCGGGCCCCGGACCGCGGCCTGCGTGCGGACCACCGTCTCGACGATCTTCTTCGTCGACTGGTCGATGATCTCGTGGTCGTAGGCCTTGAGCCGGATGCGGATCTTCTGGGCCATGGCTACTTGAGGATCTTCGTCACACGGCCGGAGGCGACCGTGCGGCCACCCTCACGGATGGCGAAGCGGAGGCCCTCGTCCATGGCGATGGGCTGGATCAGCTCGACCTTGATCGACGTGTTGTCGCCGGGCATCACCATCTCGGTGCCCTCGGGCAGCGAGATGTGGCCGGTGACGTCGGTCGTCCGGAAGTAGAACTGCGGCCGGTAGTTGTTGAAGAACGGCTTGTGGCGGCCGCCCTCGGCGGCGCTCAGCACGTAGATCTGGCCCTCGAACTCGGTGTGGGGCGTGATCGAGCCGGGCTTGCAGAGCACCTGGCCACGCTCCACCTCCTCCTTCTTCGTGCCACGGAGGAGGGCGCCGATGTTGTCGCCGGCGCGGCCCTCGTCGAGGAGCTTGCGGAACATCTCGACACCGGTGCAGGTGGTCTTCTGCGTGGGCTTGAGGCCCACGATCTCGACCTCGTCGCCGGTGTGGACGACGCCCTGCTCGACCTTGCCGGTGACGACGGTGCCGCGGCCGGTGATCGTGAAGACGTCCTCGATCGGCATCAGGAACGGCTTGTCGAGGTCGCGCTCGGGCTCGGGGATGTAGCTGTCGACCGCATCCATGAGCTCCTCGATCTTCGGCGTCCACTCGGCGTCGCCCTCGAGGGCCTTCAGCGCCGAGACGCGGATGATCGGGGTGTCGTCGCCCGGGAACTCGTACTCGCTCAGGAGCTCGCGCACCTCGAGCTCGACGAGGTCGAGGAGCTCCTCGTCGTCGACCATGTCGGCCTTGTTGAGGGCCACCACGATGTAGGGCACGCCGACCTGGCGGGCGAGCAGCACGTGCTCGCGGGTCTGGGCCATCGGGCCGTCGGTGGCGGCGACCACGAGGATGGCGCCGTCGACCTGGGCGGCACCCGTGATCATGTTCTTGATGTAGTCGGCGTGGCCCGGCATGTCGACGTGGGCGTAGTGCCGGTTGTCGGTCTCGTACTCCACGTGGGAGATCGAGATGGTGATGCCGCGGGCCTTCTCCTCGGGCGCCTTGTCGATCTCGTCGAAGGCGTAGGCCTTGCCGCCGTGCTTCTCCGTCAGGACCTTGGTGATGGCCGCGGTCAGCGTGGTCTTGCCGTGGTCGATGTGGCCCATCGTCCCCACGTTGAGGTGGGGCTTGGTCCGCTCGAACTTCTCCTTGGCCATGGTGGCTCCCAGGTTCCTTTCAGGGGTTCTCTAGACGGGTGATGCGCTAGGGGGCGTCACTCGCCCCGCACGCGGGCGACGATCTCGTCGGCGATCGCCTTGGGGACCTGCTGGTACGAGTGGAACTGCATCGTGTACGTGGCTCGGCCCTGCGTGCGCGAACGCAGGTCGGTAGCGTAACCGAACATCTCCGAGAGCGGGACCTGCGCACGGATCACCATGCTGTTGCCGCGCTGCTCGGAGCCCTCGACCCGGCCACGCCGGGAGTTGAGGTCGCCGAACACGTCGCCCATGTAGTCCTCGGGCGTCACGACCTCGACGGCCATGATCGGCTCGAGCAGGACGGGTGACGCCTTCCGGGCCGCCTCCTTGAACGCCATCGAGCCGGCGATCTTGAAGGCCATCTCGGAGGAGTCGACCTCGTGGGTCGAGCCGTCGGTGAGGACCGCACGGACGTCGACCACCGGGTAGCCGGCGAGCACGCCGGCGTCGAGCGAGCTCTGGATGCCCTGGTCGACGGCCGGGATGTACTCCTTGGCGATCTTGCCGCCGGTGATCTTGTCGACGAACTCGTAGCCGCCGCCCGGGCCCGTGGGCTCGAGGTCGATCACGACGTGGGCGAACTGGCCGGAGCCACCGGTCTGCTTGACGTGGCGGTAGACGACCTTCTCGACCTTCTGGGTGATCGTCTCGCGGTAGGCCACCTGGGGCTTGCCGACGGTGGCGTCGACCTTGAACTCCCGCAGCATGCGGTCGACGATGACCTCGAGGTGCAGCTCGCCCTGGCCGGAGATGACGGTCTCGCCGGTCTCCTCGTCGGTGCGGACGTAGAAGGTCGGGTCCTCCTCCGACAGGGCCTGGAGGGCCTTGCCGAGCTTGTCCTGGTCGGCCTTCGTCTTCGGCTCGACGGCCACGTGGATCACCGGCTCCGGGAAGTCCATCGCCTCGAGGACGATCTGGGCCTTCTCGTCGCAGAGCGTGTCGCCGGTGGTGGTGTTCTTGAGGCCGATGGCGGCGACGATGTCGCCGGCGAAGATCGCCTCCTTGTCCTCCCGGTGGTTGGCGTGCATCTGGAGGATGCGGCCGATGCGCTCCTTCTTGTCCTTCGTCGAGTTGTAGACGTAGGAGCCGGACTCGAGCGTGCCGGAGTAGACGCGGAAGTACGTGAGCTTGCCGACGTGCGGGTCGCTCATGATCTTGAACGCCAGGGCCGAGAACGGCTCGTTGTCGTCGGCCTTGCGCTCGAGCTCCTCGATGCCCTTGACGTCCATGCCCTTGATGGCGGGGAGGTCGGTGGGGGCCGGGAGGAAGTCGACGACGGCGTCGAGCATGGGCTGGACGCCCTTGTTCTTGAACGCCGAGCCGCAGAGGATCGGCACGCACTCGCCGGCGATGGTGCCGTGCCGGAGCGCCGCCCGGAGATCGTCGGCGGTGATCTCCTCCTCGCCGACGTACTTCTCCATAATGGTCTCGTCGAAGTTCGACAGGACGTCGATCAGCTCGTGGCGGTACTCCTCGGCCTGGTCGACGAGCTCGGCGGGGATGTCGGTGACCTCCCACTCCTCGCCCTTCTTGCCCTCGGCGTCGGACCACACGAGGCCCTTCATGCCGATGAGGTCGACCACGCCCTTGAAGTGGCCCTCGGCGCCGATCGGGATCTGCACAACCGCGACGGTGGCGCCGAGGCGGTCCTTGATCGAGTCGACGGCGGCGAAGAAGTCGGCGCCGATCCGGTCCATCTTGTTGATGAAGCAGATGCGGGGGACGTTGTACTTGTTGGCCTGCCGCCAGACGGTCTCCGACTGCGGCTCCACGCCCGAGACGGCGTCGAAGACGGCGACGGCGCCGTCGAGCACGCGCAGGGAGCGCTCGACCTCGACCGTGAAGTCGACGTGGCCGGGGGTGTCGATGATGTTGATGACGTGGTCGCGCCAGGAGGCGGTGGTGGCGGCCGACGTGATCGTGATGCCGCGCTCCTGCTCCTGGACCATCCAGTCCATGACGGCAGCGCCCTCGTGGACCTCGCCGATCTTGTAGCTCTTGCCCGTGTAGTAGAGGATCCGCTCGGTCGTCGTCGTCTTGCCCGCGTCGATGTGGGCCATGATCCCGATGTTCCGGGTCTTCGCCAGCGGGGCTGTCCTCGTCGCCATCGTGTCTGCGCTCTCTCGCGTCGTTCGTCTGTGCTCAGCAAGCGACCGGGCCCAGGGGCCCGGTCGTGGTGGGGACCGGGGTGCCCCCGGTTCGCGGTCGGGGGTCCGCTAGAAGCGGTAGTGGGCGAAGGCCTTGTTCGACTCCGCCATCTTCTGGAGGTCTTCCCGGCGCTTCATCGCCGCGCCGATGCCGTTGGAGGCGTCGAGCAGCTCGTTCGCCAGGCGTTCGGCCATGGTCTTCTCGCGGCGGGCCCGGGCGAAGCCGACGACCCAGCGGATGGCGAGGGTGTTGGCCCGGCGTGGCCGCACCTCGACGGGCACCTGGTAGGTGGCGCCGCCGACCCGGCGGCTCTTGACCTCGAGTGCCGGCTTCACGTTCTCGATCGCCCGCTTCACCGTGGACAGCGGCTCGGAGCCGGTCTTGTCCTTGATGATGTCCATGGCGTCGTAGACGATGCGCTCGGACAGCGACCGCTTGCCCCGCTGCATCACCTTGTTGACGATCTGGGTGACCAGCACCGACCGGTAGATCGGGTCGGGCATCAGGTCACGACGGGGGGCGGGGCCCTTCCGCGGCATCTCTAGCCTTCCTTCTTCGCGCCGTAGCGGCTGCGGGACTGCTTGCGATCACGCACGCCGGCGGCGTCGAGCGCCCCGCGGATGATCTTGTAGCGGACGCCCGGGAGGTCCTTCACACGGCCGCCGCGCACGAGCACGATCGAGTGCTCCTGGAGGTTGTGGCCCTCGCCCGGGATGTAGGCGGTGATCTCCATGCCGCTGGTGAGGCGGACACGGGCGACCTTGCGCAGCGCGGAGTTCGGCTTCTTCGGGGTGTTCGTGTAGACGCGGGTGCACACCCCGCGGCGCTGGGGAGCGCCCTTGAGCGCGGCGGTCTTGGTCTTGACCGTCTTCGACTCGCGGCCCTTGCGGACCAGCTGCTGGATGGTGGGCACAGATGTCCTTCGGTACGGCGTTGCGAAAGGGGGTTCGGGCCGGTGCAGCAGCGCCGCAGGGCGCGCCAGGCCGACGGACAAGGTTAGAGCCGGGTGTCGGTGCTTGACAACCGGCTCCCCGCCAGCCCCAGGCGACGGAGCTCGATCTCGGCGAGCGCCGTCAGATCGCCCCGATCGTAGGCCCCGAGCGGGTCGGCCGCGGCCTGCCGCAGCGCCGGGAGCGGGGCGGTGGCGAGGGCCCGAAG
>DATLFW010000478.1:0-3765 GCA_035540775.1 Acidimicrobiia bacterium | reverse complement strand
GTGCAGGGATATGCGCGGTTCGAGAGGCCAAGTTCGACGGGGTTGGCGTGCCCGACGTCGACGCCTGATCTCGGCGTTCTCCCGCCGCCTCGGCGGGCTCCGACCACTGGTGAAGGCCCGGACGTCCGGCTTCCTCGGGGCGCGGAGGTCTCCGCCTGGTCGCCTCGGCGACGGCGCCTCGAAGGTCGCCGACGTCGGGCACCCCACCCCCGTCCCCTCGGCCAACCGTCCCGTCAGCGCCATTCCGGGCCCCGAGAGCAGCGCATATCCCTGCACAAAGGGCCAAGAACGGGGGAGGGCGCGAGACTGCGGGGACGTGGCTGAGGATCTGTTCTCCGAAGGGTTGGAGCGGCGGCTGGCGCGCGAGGGGCCGCTGGCCTCGCGCATGCGCCCTCGCTCGCTCGACGAGGTTGTCGGCCAGCGCCACCTCCTCGCCCCCGGGAAGCCCCTGCGCGCCCTCATCGAGTCCGACCGCCTCTCGTCGGTGATCCTCTGGGGCCCGCCCGGCTCGGGGAAGACGACCATCGCCGGCCTCATGGCTCGTACCACCGAGAAGGCCTTCGAGCCGATGTCGGCCGTCACCGCCGGGGTCAAAGAAGTGCGGGCGGTCGTCGAACGTGCGCGCGCCCGCCTCGCCGAACACGGCACCCACACGATCCTCTTCCTCGACGAGATCCACCGCTTCAACCGCACCCAGCAGGACGCGCTGCTCCCGCACGTCGAGCAGGGTCTGCTCGTCCTCGTGGGCGCCACCACCGAGAACCAATACTTCGAGGTCAACGCGCCCCTGCTGTCGCGCTCGACCCTGTTCCGCCTCGAACCGGTCGCCGTCCCCGAACTCGAAGCGCTCGTCGACCGAGCACTTGCCGACGACGGCCGCGGCCTCGGCGGCTCCAGCCTCACGATCGACCCCGACGCGCGCCACCACCTCGCCGACCGAGCCGAAGGCGACGCCCGGGCCGTCCTCAACGCCCTCGAGGTCGCCGCCGCCCTCGCGGAGGAGGCGGGCCGCACCACCATCGGGACCGACGACGCCGAAGCGGCCATCGCCGCACGCATGCTCCGCTACGGCGAGGACGAGCACTACGACGTCATCTCCGCCTTCATCAAGAGCATCCGCGGCTCTGATCCCGACGCCGGGCTGTACTGGCTCGCCCGCATGCTCGAGGCGGGGGAGGACGCCCGGTTCATCGCTCGCCGGCTCGTCATCCTCGCCTCCGAAGACATCGGCATGGCCGACTCCCAGGCCCTCGTCGTCGCGGATGCCGCTGCTCGGGCGGTGGAGTTCGTCGGTCTTCCCGAGGCGCAGCTCAACCTCGCCCACGCCGTCGTGTACCTGGCGACCGCCCCCAAGTCGAACCGCGTCACGACCGCCCTCGGCGCCGCCCGGGCCGACGTCCGCGACCAGCCGGCCGGTGCCGTCCCCACGCATCTCCGAGACTCCCACTACCAGGGTGCGGCGAGACTTGGGCACGGAAAGGGGTACGTCTATCCTCACGACGACCCGCGGGGGTTCGTCCCCCAGGAGCACCGCCCACCCGAGACGGCCGGCCGCCGCTACTACGAGCCGAGCCAGCACGGCCAGGAGGCGGCGGTGAGCGAACGGATGGAGCGGCTGGCCGGTTTGGCAGGCGACGCTCCTGCCGCCGAGACACGACCAACCAGGGAAGCGTCGGCAACCGAGGAGGACACGGATGAGCGCGGGTGAGATCGCAGCCGTCATCGCGGCGGTGGCGGCATCGGTGCTGGTGGTCGGTCTGCTCGTGGCGCTCGTGCAGCTCTCCCGCACGACCGAGGCCCTCCGTCAGGCCGTCGACGAGCTGCACCGGGAGACGATCCCGCTCGTGCAGGACCTCCAGCTGGCGGCGAAACAGGCCAACCACGACCTCGACCGGGTGGCGGGCCTGCTCGACACCGCCGAATCCGTCGGCGGCACGGTCGAAGCCGCCTCGCGCCTCGCCTACCTCACGTTCTCCAACCCGGTCGTGAAGGCGATGGCGTTCGGCACCGGGGTCGCGCGGGCGGGACGCCGGTTGCGCAAGGTGCAGCGGGGGTAGCGGCGTGTTCAAGCGACTCTTCTGGACGGCCGTCGGTGTCGGTCTCGGGTTCGGCCTCTCGGTCTGGATGACCCGTGCGATGAAGCGCACCGCCCAGCGCTACACCCCCGAGCAGGTGATCACCCGGATGGGTGACGCCCTCGTCGCCTTCGGGCAGGAGCTGCGGGAGGCGGTCCGGGAGGGGCGGGAGGCGATGGCCGAGCGCGAAGCCGAACTGCGCTCGGAGTTCGAGACCCGGGCACCCGCCGCCGAGGCCCCCTGGAACTGACGAGGGCCTCGTGAACGGCCCGAAGCGGTCGGGGTCCGCGCACTAGCCTGGCGACCATGCAGTCGATGACCGCCGACGAGCTTCGACGCGCCTTCCTCACCTTCTTCGAGGAGCGCGGGCACACCGTGATGCCCTCGTCGAGCCTCATCCCGCAGCACCCGAAGGCGCCGCTGCTCACCAATGCCGGGATGAACCAGTTCATCCCCGTCTTCCTCGGCGAGGAGCCGCCGCCACATCCCCGGGCGACGACGGTGCAGAAGTGCTTCCGCACGCAGGACATCGACATCATCGGGCTCACCACCCGGCACCTCACTTTCTTCGAGATGCTCGGCAATTTCAGCCTCGGCGACTACTTCAAGGAGTCGGCGATCCCCTTCGCCTGGGATCTCGTCACCGAGGTGCTCGGCATCGATCCCGACCGCCTCTGGGTGACGGTCTTCGAGACCGACGACGACGCGGCGGCCATCTGGCACGACACCGTCGGGGTTCCGACCGAGCGGATCCAGCGGATGGGGGAGAAGGACAACTTCTGGGCGATGGGCCCGGTCGGTCCGTGCGGACCCTGCTCCGAGATCTACTTCGACCGCGGACCGGAGTTCGGTGAGGAAGGCGGGCCCGCCCACGGCGGCGAGGAGCGCTTCCTCGAGTTCTGGAACCTCGTCTTCATGCAGTTCGACCGCGACGCCGATGGCGAGCTGCACGAACTCCCGGCCAAGAACATCGACACCGGGTCGGGGCTCGAGCGCGTGCTCGCGCTCTTGAACGGCAACCCCTCGGTCTTCGAGACCGACGTGCTCCGCCACATCCTCGCCGCTGCGGAACGGGCCACCGGGCGGTCCTACGGCGCCGACGAGAGGGGCGACGTCTCGCTGCGCATCCTGGCCGAGCACGCTCGGGCGTCCGCCTTCTTGGTGTCCGACGGCGTCACGCCGTCGAACGAAGACCGCGGGTACGTCCTGCGCCGCATCATCCGCCGCGCCGTGCGCCACTCCGTGCTCCTCGGCGTCGACGACCCCGTCATGGCACCGGTCATCGACGCCACCGTCGAGATCATGGGCGGGGCGTACCCCGATCTCGCGCGCAACCACGGCTTCGTGCGTGAGATCGTCGACCGGGAGGAGGACCGCTTCCGGCGCACCCTGCACCGGGGTCTCGAAATCCTCGAGGAGCAGGTCGAGGCGGGCGACGTGTCGGGCAAGCAAGCGTTCTTCCTCCACGACACGCTCGGCTTCCCGGTCGACCTCACCCGCGAGATCGCCGCCGAACGCGGCCGGGCGGTCGACCTCGACGGCTTCGAGAGCCTGATGCAGGAGCAGCGGGTCCGGGCCAAGGAGGCCCAGGCGGCGGCCGCCGGTGCCGGCGCCCGGGGGCTCTCGGCCGAACCCGAGACGTACCGCACGCTGCTCGAACAGTCGGGCTCGAGCGAGTTCACGGGATACG
>DATLFW010000477.1:0-6853 GCA_035540775.1 Acidimicrobiia bacterium | reverse complement strand
GCCCTTGGACGAAGCGCTCGAAGACGTCGAGGTCGGCCGGGAAGCCAGGCCCTTCGTCCTCGACGCGTACGACGGCCTCGTTGTCGGACCCGACCTCGGCGACCACCCGGATGGTCGTGCCCGGCGGGGCGTACTTCACGGCGTTGGCGACGAGATTCCCGAGGACGCGGTCGAGCCCGGCCGGATCGGCGAGCACGGTCACCCCCTCGGGAGCGACGACTTCGACGCGGTGGCGGACCGTCAGGGGTTCGAACGTGGCGACGATCCGCCGCACCGTCGTGGCGAGCTCCAGGGGTTCGAGGAAGACGCCGAGGTGGCCGGCCTGGAGCTGGGTGAAGTCGAGGAGGCGTTCCACCATCCGCGCCATCTGGTCGGCGTTCGACACGAGGATGTCGAGGATCTGGTGACGGGTCGGGTCGTCGAGGTCGTGCAGGCGGTCGCGCAGGGTGAGGGCGAATCCGATGATCGGCGTGAGCGGGGTGCGCAGCTCGTGGGAGATCTGGGTGAGGAAGGCGTCCTTCAGGCGGTCGGTCTCGCGCAACCGCTCCGAAGCTTCTTGTTGGCGGGCGAGGGCCAATTCGAGGGCCTCTTGGACCCGTTGTCGCTCCGTCACGTCGTGGGCGACGATCTGGGTGGCGGGCTCGCCCTCGAATCGGACGGGCGCCCATCGCACCTCCGCGTACACCTCCCCGCCGTCGAAGCGCTGCAGCGTCAGTTCCGCGGCGCCGCTCTCGACGTCGTCGATGCGGAACCGTTCGATCTGCGCTGCCATCTGGGGTCGCTCCGCCGGTACGACGACGTCGAGCAGTCGGCGGCCGACGAAGTGCTCGCCCTCGGGAACGTGGAGGAACTCGGCGGCTGCCGGGTTGGCGTAGACGATGAGGTTGTCGCGCTGGATGATGATCGGCGAGGGTGACAGCTCGACGAGCGCCCGGTACCGCTCCTCGCTGTCGCGCAGCGCCGTCTCGATGCGATGGCGTTCGGTGATGTCGAGGATGGTGCCGAGGAATCCGGTGAACGTTCCGTGCTCGTCGCCGAGGGCCCGGCCCCGGCCGAGGACGAAGCGCTGCGAGCCGTCGGGATGGACGATCCGGAATTCGAGGAGCCCCGTGGCCGACAGCTCCTTCTCGGCCTTGACGAGGGCGGCTTGGAGTTCGACCACGTCGTCCCGGTGCACGCGGCCGTAGAACTCCGTGTCGGTGATGTCGACCGGCGCGGGCACGCCGAGGACGGCTGCGAACTCGCGGGAGCCCGTGAGGCGACGCTCGCGCTCGTCCCACTGCCACGTTCCGAGGCCAGCGAGGGCGTGGGCCTCGTTGAGGCGTGTCACCGCCGCGGCGACGTGTTCGCGGGCCCGGCGTTCCGTGGTGATGTCGCGAGCGGCGGCGACCACCCGGGTGATCGTCCCCTCGTCCTCGAAGGGGCGAGTCGTCAGGTGGATCCAACGGGTCTCGCCCGATGCGGTGTTGACTCGGACCTCCAGCTCACGGGTGTCACCGGCGGCGGCCGCTTCGAAAGCCTCCTCGACGGCGTCCTGGTCTCCGGGATGGACGAGCATGCGCCACCCGTGCTCGGCCCAGTCTTCGGCGCGGTATCCGGTGATCCGCTCGAGCGAACCCGTCACCCACATCAACTGGGCCGGCCCGTCGTCGACGATGCGCAACTCGAAGGCGACGTCGCTGACGAGGTCGGCCACCATGCGGTAGCGCTCCTCGGCGAGGCGCTGGTCGGTGAGATCGACGGCCGAGCCGTAGATGCGCACGACCCGCCCGCGCGACGTCTCGGGGATCGACGTGACGCGCACCCACCGGACGTCGCCCTCGCGGCTGATGATGCGGTACTCGTCGGTCGTCTGGTGGCCGGCGGCGAGCTGCCGACCGTTCTCCTGCCACCGGGCGAGGTCGTCGGGATGGATGAACGGTTCCCACGAGGAGATGCCCGCTTCGGCCATCTCCTCGACCGAGTAGCCCGTCAGCCGCTTGTGGGCGCCCCCGACCCACTCGGGGAGGATGGCGGCCTCCTCGGTGACGCGGAAGGAGAACAAGACGTCGGACGTCAGGCGCGAGACGAGATGGGCGTCGATGCCTGCACCGTACGAGACGCCGCTCGCGCCCGAAGTGGACGAAGCGCCCGAATCTGATGCCGCCAGGTTTGGCGTGCGGCGCCTTTGTTCCCGCCGTGGGGTGGCGTCGATCGCGTGATGTCGTCAGGTGATGTCGAGCATCCGCTGGAGGGCGACGCGGGCCCACTCCGCCGTGTCGGGGTCGACCGCGATCCGGTTCGTCGGCTGTCCCTCGACGATCCGCTCCAGCGTCCACGCCAGGTGCGGGGCGTCGATCCGGAACATCGTCGAGCACGGGCAAACGAGGGGGTCGAGCGAGGTGACGACCTTGTCGGGGTGCTCGGCGGCCATCCGCTGCACCATGTGGATCTCGGTGCCGATGGCGAGATGGGCGCCCGCCGGCGCTTCGGCGACGGTGCGCAGGATGTATTCGGTCGAGCCGACCTCGTCGGCGAGTTCCACGACGTCGTGCGCACACTCGGGGTGCACGATCACTCGCACGCCGGGGTCCTCCGCGCGGGCGGCGTGGACGTGCTCGGGGCGGAAGCGCTGATGGACGGAACAGTGCCCCTTCCAGAGGAGGAACGTCGCCTCCTTCACGTCGCGCTCCTCGAGCCCGCCGAGCTCGAATCGGGGGTCCCAGACGCGCATGTGCGATTCGTCGAAGCCCATCTGGTAGCCGGTGTTGCGCCCGAGGTGCTGGTCGGGGAAGAAGAGCACCTGGTCGCCCCGCCCGAGGGCCCACTCGAGGACGGCCCGGGCATTCGACGACGTGCAGACGGCGCCGCCATTGCGGCCCACGAAGGCCTTGAGGGCGGCCGAGGAGTTCATGTAGGTGATGGGGACGACCCGCTCGACGTCGACGATGCCCGACAGGGCCTCCCACGCCTCGTCGACCTGGTCTTCGTCGGCCATGTCGGCCATCGAGCAGCCGGCATTGAGGTCGGGCAGGTAGACGTGCTGGTGCGGCGCCGTGAGGACGTCGGCCGACTCGGCCATGAAGTGCACGCCGCAGAACACGATGTGCTCTGCCTGCTCGTTGTCTGCGGCGAAGCGGGCAAGCTTGAACGAGTCGCCCCGCGCGTCGGCGAACTGGATGACCTCGTCGCGCTGGTAGTGGTGGCCCAGGACGAGAAGGGAGTCGCCGAGGGTCTGCTTGGCAGCCCGGATGCGGTCTTCGTTCTCTTCGAGGGACGCGGTGGTGTAACGGTCCGGCAGGGGTGCCTGCAGCCGCAGCATCGGGTGCCTCCTGGGTGTGAGCCCCGGTGTGGCCGGTGGGGGCGCCTGGCTCGCCAGCCCACGGTGATGTCGGCCCCGAGGCGAAGTGTCCGCAGTGCCAGGGCGGTTGCCGCCAGTCTACTCGTGGCCTTCCCCGCGACAATGTGTGGACGATGCTCGAACGCCCGAAGCCCGGCACCATCCCTGAGGCCCCCGGCACGTACCTGTTCCGCGACCGCCACGGTCGCGTGCTGTACGTCGGGAAGGCCAAGAGCCTGCGCGCCCGGCTGTCGAACTACTTCGGCTCGCAGGTCGCTGACAAGACCCGCCAGATGCTCGACGCCGCCGACTCCGTCGAGTGGATCGAGGTGCGCAACGAGCCCGAGGCCCTGTTGCTCGAGAACGAACTCATCAAGCGGCACCAGCCCCGGTTCAACATCCGGCTGAAGGACGACAAGTCGTTCCCGTTCCTGGCCGTGACCGTCGACGAACGGTGGCCGCGGGCCATGGTGCTGCGGGGGCGGAAGCGAAAGGGCGTCCGCTACTTCGGCCCCTACGCCCACGCCTACGCCATCCGCGAAACGCTCGACCTGCTGCTGCGCACATTCCCCATCCGCACCTGTTCGGAGGCGAAGTTCCGCCGTCACGAGCGGATGGGCCGCCCGTGCCTGTACGCCCACATCGAGAAGTGCGTGGCGCCCTGCGTCGACGCCGTGAGCGAGGAGGACTACGCCCGGCTCGTCGACGAGCTCCTGTCCTTCCTCGAGGGCGACACCGACGAGGTGCTCGACCGTCTCGAGCGGCACATGCACGAGGCCGCCGACGGGCTGGAGTTCGAGCGGGCGGCCCGGCTGCGCGACCAGCTCGAGTCGGTGCGGCGGGCGATCGAGCGGCAGGAGATCGTCGGCGACCGCAACGAGAACTACGACGCCATCGGGATCGTCGACGACCCGCTGGAGGCGTCGGTCCAGGTCTTCCACGTCCGCCGCGGCCGCATGGTCGGGCGCAAGGGGCTGATCGTCGACAAGGTCGAGGACGTCGACCTTCCGGGCCTCGTTGCCCGCCTCGTCGGCCAGCTCTACGAGAACGACGAGGTGCCGCGCGAGGTGCTGGTGCCGGCCGAGCCGGACGAGCGGCCCGAGTACGAGCGGTACTTGTCCGAGAAGCGGGGGAGTCGGGTGACCATCCGGGTGCCGCAGCGCGGGGCCAAGCGGCGTCTCATGGAGACGGTGACCCACAACGCAAGGGAGGCGTTGGTGCGGCACCGGCTGCGCCGCTCGACGGACCACAACGCGCGCGCCCGGGCGCTGACCGAACTCCAGGCTGCCCTCGGGATGGACGAGGCCCCGCTGCGCATCGAGTGCTTCGACATCTCGCACCTCCAAGGCGGTGAGATCGTCGGGTCGATGGTGGTGATGGAGGACGGGCTCCCGAAGCGGTCCGACTACCGGCACTTCAAGGTGCGGACCCTCGACGGGCAGGACGACTACGCCGCAATGGAGGAGGTCTTGACCCGGCGGTACCGCAACGAGCTGCGAGACCGCGAGGAGGGGGCCCGGTCGGGACGGCGCTTCGCCTACCCGCCGAACCTGTGCCTCGTCGACGGCGGCAAGGGGCAGCTGGGCGTGGCCGTCCGGGTGATCGAGGAGCTGGGTCTCGACGACGAGATCGCCGTCGCTTCGCTCGCGAAGCGGTTCGAGGAGGTCTATCGACCCGACCGCTCGGAGCCTGTCCGCATTCCCCGTGACTCGGAGGCCCTCTACCTGCTCCAGCAGGTGCGCGACGAGGCGCACCGGTTCGCCATCGAATACCACCGCAAGCTGCGGGGAAAGCGGATGACCTCGTCGGTGCTCGACGACGTGCCGGGGCTCGGCCCCGTCCGGCGCAAGCGGCTGCTGCGGGAGTTCGGCTCCGTGAAGAAGATGCGACAGCTCAGCCTGGAGGAACTGCAGGCGGTGCCGTGGCTCCCGGACCGCGTCGCCGGCGCCCTCTACGATCGCCTCAGTGGGAGGAACGGGGATGCCTGACAACGAACTCGAGGTCGTCATCGTCACCGGTCTCTCCGGCGCGGGTCGCTCGGAGGCGGCCAACGTCCTCGAAGACCTCGGCTTCTTCGTCATCGACAACCTGCCGGCCCCGCTCTTCTCGAAGGTTGCCGAGCTGGCCGGCGGTGGGCCGGGGCACGGGCACCAGCGGTACGCCTTCGTCGTCGACGTACGCTCCGGACAGTTCCTCGATGCCCTGGCGAGCGCCCTCGACGAGCTGCGGCAGATGGGTGCCCGGACGCGCATCCTCTTCCTCGACGCCTCCGACGACGCGCTCGTGCGCCGCTTCGAGGCGACCCGACGCAAGCACCCGGTCGGTGAGCGGGTGTCCGAGGGCATCGCCCGCGAACGGGAGGTGCTGGAGGAGCTGAAGGGGCAGGCCGACGTCGTCGTCGACACCTCCGACTTCACCGTGCACGACCTCGCCGACCGGCTGCGCGAGCTCTTCGCCGAGGATTCGGCGGCCGGGATGCAGGTGAGCGTCGTGTCGTTCGGCTTCAAGCACGGGCTGCCGCTCGACGTCGACACCGTGTTCGACGTCCGCTTCCTCCCGAACCCGCACTGGGTGGAGGAGCTGCGGCCGCTGACCGGGAACGACGCCGCCGTGCGGCGGTACGTCCTCGACCACGAGGCGACCCGGCAGTTCCTCGACTGGGTCGACCAGGGTCTCGGCCAGCTGCTCCCGGCGTACGTGCGGGAGGGGAAGTCCTACCTGTCGATCGGTGTCGGGTGCACCGGAGGGCGGCACCGGTCCGTCGTCCTCGCCGGGGAGATTGCCAGGATCCTCCGGCGGCACGGGTTTGCGGCGTCCGTCCACCACCGGGACGTCGAGCGTTGACCTCGGTCGTCGCCCTCGGCGGCGGCCATGGCCTCGCCGCCGCCCTCCGAGCCGTGCGCCGCTATGCCGGGGCGGTGACCGCCGTGGTGAGCGTGGCCGACGACGGCGGCTCGTCGGGGCGGCTGCGGCGTGAGATGGGCATCCCGCCGCCGGGCGACCTGCGCAAGTGCCTGGTCGCACTCGCAGAGGACGAGTCGGTGTGGGCGCCGGTCATGGAGCACCGGTTCTCCGGCGGCGACCTCGACGGGCATGCCCTCGGCAACCTCGTCATCGCCGGGTTGACCGAGACACTGGGCGACTTCGGCCGGGCCGTCGACGAGGTGGCAGCGCTGCTCGGGGTGGTGGGGACGGTCGTGCCGGCGACCACCGAGCCGGTCGTGCTGAAGGCCGAGATCGACGGGACGCCGGTCGAAGGGCAGGTGGCGGTGTCGAGGACGCCGGGGCGGATCCGTCGGGTCGAGATCGTGCCGGCCGACGCCCGGGCGCCCGGGCATGCGGTGCAGGCGATCGTCGAGGCCGACCAGGTCGTGCTGGCGCCGGGGTCGCTGTTCACGTCGCTCATCCCGGTGCTGTGCGTCGCCGATCTCCGGTCGGCTCTCGCCGAGTCGACGGCGCGGATCGTCCAGGTGTGCAACCTGGCGTCGCAGCACCCCGAGACCGACGGCCTCGACGATCGCCTGCACCGCATGC
>DATLFW010000476.1:0-3079 GCA_035540775.1 Acidimicrobiia bacterium | reverse complement strand
TGATGAACCGGTTCATCGACGAACTCGGGAATCGCCGCTTCGCCCTCAACGCGCTCGCCTGGTTGGCGGAGGAAGAGCAAGTGCTGACCTCGCCGGAGCTGGTGAACGACGTCCGGCCGTTGCCCTGGACGGCGGAACGGCAAAGGACCGTCGTGGTCGTCGCCGTCCTGTTGGTGCCCGGCCTGGTGCTGGGTGGCGGGGTCGGCCTGTGGTGGGCGCTGCGGCGCCGGGAGCGCGCGTGAGGCGACGGGCGTCGGCCGTGCTGGTCGCGGTCGCGGTCGCGGCGCTCGCGGTGTCGGCGGTGGCGTGTGACAGCGGCGGGGGCGGCGAAGGCGGCGGCGCCGCCGAAGCGACGAGCACGACGGGTGTGGCGCGGATCGTGGCGCACGACGCGGCCGAGTTCGAGCGCGTCCTCGTCGTCGCCGGCGAGCGGCGCGTCGAGGTGCCAGAGCGCCTGTGGGGAGACCTCGCGCCGCTGCTGGCGGCCCGGTCGTTCTCGCCGGTCGAGCCGCTGGCGTCGTACGGACTCGACGCGCCGGAGGCGGGGATCGTCTACGAGGCTTCGGCGGGGGGCTCGGACGTGACGCTGGAGATCGGGGGGACGACCCCTGACGGCGTCTTCCGCTATGTCCGCCGGGCCGGGGAGGAGACGATCCACCTGGCCGACGCCGACCTCTTCACCCCCGTCCTCACCCTTCTCTGACCCTCGCTCGTCCTCGTTCTTGGCCTTTTGTGCAGGGCTATGCGCGAGTCTGGAGGCCAAGTTGGCGGAGGCGCCGGGCGGCGTCACCGGCGGTCGAAGGCAAGGCGGAAGCTGCGGACGGGACGGGCGAAGATGTTCGGCTCCACGTCGGGCTCGGTGACCGGTGTCAGGTTGGTGAAGCGCCGGGCCATCTCGCCGAACAGCGTGCGGAGTTCCAGCGCCGCGAGGTGCGCCCCGATGCAGCGGTGGGTGCCGAAGCCGAACGCCAGGTGGGGGTTCGGGTCGCGCGCGATGTCGAAGCGGTACGGGTCGTCGAACACCGCCTCGTCGCGGTTGGCCGACGGGTAGAGGAGCGCCACCCGGTCGCCCTCGGCGATGGCGACGCCCGCGATCTCCGTGTCCTCGTTGGCGACGCGGAAGAAGTTGTTGAGGGGCGTCACCCATCGGATCAGCTCGTCGACGGCGGTGGGAACGACGCCGGGGTCGGCCGCCAGGCGCTCCCAGTCGTCGGGGTGGTCGCACATGGTGCGCAGACCGTGGGCGATCACCGTTCGGGTGGTCTCGGCGCCGCCGGCGACGAAGAGACCCGCCTCCTGGAAGACGGTGTCGGGGTCGAGGGGCCGCCCGTCGATCTCGGCGTTCGCCCACACGCTGATCAGGTCGTCGCGCGGCTCGGCCCGGCGGGCGGGCAGGAGGTCGTTCAGCACCACCCGGGCGATCTCCATGCTGGCGCCGACGAAGTCGTAGGCGGCGGCCTGGTCGCGCTCGACCATGTCGATCCGCATGAGTCGTTCCGACCAGCCCTTGACGTCCTCCCAGCGGTCCTCGCCGAACCCGATGAGTTCGCCGACGACCCGGCCGGGGAGCTGCGCCGCCAGGTCGTGGACGACCTCGGTCTCGCCCTGGTCCTCGACGGCGTCCAGCAGGTCGTTCACGATCCGCTGCACCCGCGCTTCGTGCTGCTTGACGGCCGTTGGTGTGAAGAACGCCTGGACGAGCCGGCGTTGCTGGCGGTGGCGGGGGTCGTCGAGCGAGATCATGTCGGTCTCGTCGGCCATGAAGACGGCCCGGTAGCCGCGGCCGCTCACGAAGACGTCGGAGCGCAGCTCCACGTCGCGTACGTCCGCGTGGCGGGTCACACCCCAGACGCGGTTGCGCTCGTCGCGGTAGACGGGTTCGTTCGCCCGCATCCACCGGTAGGTCTCGTGCGGGTTCTCGGCGTAGAAGGCGGGGTCGAGGAGGTCGACGACGGGTGTGGTGGTGGTCACGAGCGCCGAGGCTATCGACCGTCGACTCGTGAACTTGGCCTCGACAGCAGCGCATAGCCCTGCACAAAGGGCCAAGAACGTGGCGGTTAGTGCGCTCCGAGGTAGGCGCCGGCGAGGACGCCGCTCTCTTCGGCCTCGGCTGGCTCGCCCACGAAGGTGACCTCGCCCTTGCTCAGCACGTAACAGATGTCGGCGAGCTGCAGGGCGTAGGTCAGGTACTGCTCCACCAGCACGATGGTGAGGCCCCGCTCCTTCAACTGCCCGACCCGGGCGAACAGCTCCTCCACGATCAGCGGGGCCAGGCCCGTCGAAAGCTCGTCGATCAGCAGCACCCGGGGCTTCGCCAGGAACGCTCGGCTGAGCGCCAGCATCTGCTGCTCGCCACCCGACAGCGTCCCGGCCTGTTGCTCCTTGCGTTCCTGGAGCCGCGGGAACATCTCGAACAGCTCTTCCATCCGTCCCGCCCGCCAGTCGGCGTCGACGTCACGGGCCGCCCGCACGGCGATCTCCAGGTTCTCCTCGACCGTCAGCCCGGGGAACACGCCCCGCCCTTCCGGGATCGTCACGACCCCCCGCCGAGCCACCTGGTACGGCGTGCGCCCGTCGAGGCGACGCCCGTCGAGGCGGATGCGCCCCTCCCACGCCGGGAGTACCCCGGCGATGGCCGACAGGAGCGTCGTCTTCCCCGCGCCGTTGGCGCCGAGCACCGCCACCACGGATCCCTCCGGCACCTGGACGGTCACCCCGTGGAGCACCTCCACGCGGCCGTACCCGGTCGTCAACCCGTCAACGTCGAGCAGTGGCGCCACGGCGCCCCTCCTTCTTCACGGCGGCGGCGTCGACCCCCAGGTAGGCGGCTTGGACAGCGGGGTCGCTGGCGATGGCGTCGGGTGGGCCCGAGGCGATCAGCTTCCCGAAGTCGACGACGTAGATGACCGACGACAGCTCCATGACGAGTTCGATGTCGTGCTCGATGAGCAGGATGGCGAGGCCGGAGGCGGCCAGCTCCCGCAGCACCCCGGCCAGCTGATGACTCTCGGTCACGTCGAGGCCCGACGCCAGCTCGTCGGCGAGGAGCGCCCGCGGACGGGTGGCGACGGCGCGAGCC
>DATLFW010000475.1:0-5303 GCA_035540775.1 Acidimicrobiia bacterium | reverse complement strand
GGGCGGCGCCGACGCCGCGGCGCCGGAAGGCCCGACGGAGGGCGGCGACGTGTCCGGGAAGGGGAAGCGTCCCCGCACGGAGCACCGATACGACCTCCCCGGCGCCGATGCTCGTCCACGACCATGCGCCGTCGACGACGGTGGTGTCGAGTGGTGCAGGGTCGAGGCGGCGCACGGCGTCGAGGGTCGTCTCCAGCGCCCTGCCGTCCCCGGCGGTCACCACGACGAGCGACACGCGAAGGGTGGGCGCAGCACCGTCGTCGCTCGTACGCACGATGGTGCGCGCCATGAGGCGGTCGCCGAACCGCACGGCCAGGGCCGCCAGTGGCTCGTCGTCGCGGGCCCGCCGCCAGTCGAACCACTCCTCGCCGAGGAGGTGGTCGCCGGCGCGCACGAGGAGCGCGACGCGGTCGTGGGGGAGAGCGTCTGAGCCCTGGGCAGCTTCGACGTCGTACTCGGCGACTCTCATGGCCGCCGCGTGCCGACCAGGTGGGAGAGCAGCGGGCCGCGACCCAGTTCGGCGACGTATCGAGCGAACGTCTCGTCGTTCCACGGCACCCCCGCGAACTGCACCGGGACGGCGGCATCGAGGTCGACGCCCGCCCACGCCAGGGGGACGACGCCCGCTCCTGGCGAGCGACGCCACGATGCGTCGCCGGACGCCAGGTCGAGGGGCTCGGCGCGGGCCGCGCCCCCCGTCGCGGTGGCAAAGAGCCGGTTCCACGCTCGGGGCGACGGCACTTCCGATGCCGCTCCGAGCCAGTAGCAGACGTTCCCCAGGCGGCCGAGGAGGCTGCTGTAGCGCTCCCGGAGCCCGAGGATTTCGTAGATCTGCAGGAGCGGGGCGACGAGCCGGGTCAGGCGTAGGGGCGCCGTCCGTCCGACCATCGCCCGGACGATCCAGCGCGTCCTCCGGCCGGCCTGCTCCCACCCGGCGAGCGGCAGCGCCAAGAGGGCAGCCGGGTGGCGTCGGGCGAAGACGGCGTCGCCGGCTCCCTCGGCGTACCGATCGCGAAGGCGGGTGACGGGATCGGCCTCGACGTCGTGGGTGACGGCAGCGCCGGGGGCGGCGACGACCCGAGCCCCCGCCTGCTCGGCCCGGTAACCGAACTCCCAGTCCTCGCGTCGCGGCATCGAGGTGAAGCCGCCGACCTGCCGGAAGAGTCGGTGCGAGACGGAGCAGTTCCCCGACGACACGTCGGTGAAGTCGAGGTCGCGCGCCTCGACCACTCGCCGGGTGTGGTCGATCCACCAGTTGCGGGCGGCCCGCCCGAGCGTTGCCCCCACCGGTGCACACACCGGCACCAGGGGGCCCACGGCCACGACGGGGTCCTCTCCGATGTGAACGCGGCCGTGGGCGGCCAGCACCCGAGAGTGGGCGGGGACGACGTCGTCGTCGAGGAAGACGATGACGTCCCCCGTGGCCCGGGCGGCGCCGGCATTTCGGGCCGCAGCGGCCCCGTTCCCCACGTGACGATCGTGCGAGGGGGAGGGCAGGACCACGACGGTCGGACTGATCTCGAGAGGTGCGGCGGTGACGGCGTCGGCGGTTCCATCGACGTCGCCGTCGACGCACACCACCACGTCGAGACGTTCGCGGGGGTACTCCTGGACGTCGAGGGCGCGCAGGAGGCGGAGCACCTGATCACGGCGTCCCCGGGTCGGGATCACGACGCTGAGGCGAGGAAGGGCGTCGCCATCCGCCAGCCTCCGATGTCGATGCCCGTTCGCCGCCACCTCGACGAGGACCGCGCCGGGATCGAGGTCGCCGTGGCCATTTCGCTGCACGATCGGCGTGTGAACGGCCGCGATGCGCCGGGACCGCCGGTAGGCGGCGGGCGCGGCGAACGCCCCGGCCACCTCGGCACGCGCCAGTGCCAGGCGGCGAGGCTGGTGGAGGCGAACCGCCGCTCGCCGGAAGCGCTTGCCGAGGTACTGCGCGGTCCATCGGAATCCCTCGAGCACCACCGCCGGATCGCGCGTGTCGACGGCCATCTGGGCGAGGTAGGAGACGATTCCGGTGCCGTAACCCCGCAGCACCCGCTCGAGCGCCTCCGGTGTCGCCCGGTGGAGGTGCCATGCGATCGCACGGGGCTCGTAGACGACTCGGAGCCCGGCCGTCAGCGCCCGGGCGAGGGCATACGTGTCCCCGCCGCTCTGCGTGGGCGTCCCGGCGTCGAGCGCTTCCGGGAAACCGCCGATGCCGAGCAGGAACGGTCGGCGGAAGGCCATCGACGCGCCGGCGCCGACGTTCCCAGCGCGGTACGGCGACGTCGTCGATCCGTCGAGGACGAGGCGACGCAACCCTCGACTGAACCCCGCCTGGCGCTCGAACTCCCACCGCTCGGGCGGGTCCAGACTTGCCGGCAGGACGAGCCCGGTGGCCGCCGCCACGAGGGGGTCGTCGAACGCCTCGGCCAGTCGGGCCGCCCACTGTGGGTGGACGGTCACGTCGTCGTCGGTGAAGAGCACGACGGGATGGGTAGTACTGGCGATCCCGCGATTCCGGGCGCGATCAAGACCGGGGACGGATTCGTGGACGTACCGGAACCCGTGCTCGGCGACGATGCGCTGCGTGGTGGCTCCGTCGTCGCCGTTGTCGACGACGACCACCTCGTCGGGAGCCGGGTCGAGTCGCGCCAGGCTGGCGAGACATCGAGCGAGGTCGGCGGGACGATCCCGAGTGCAGACGACGACGGCGGTCTCGCCCATCCGGGGTTCCGGGCGACGGACGAGCGCCTCCTCCACCTGGTGGCGGACGGCGACGGGCGCGATCGCTCGCTCCAGGGCGTCGGCCACGACCTCGCGGGGGGCGGGGTCGAGCGGCGCCGACATCGTGACGACGGCAACCGGCCGACCGTGATGGAGCGCGGTGACGTGGAGCCACGATGCGCCCCCGGTCGGGATGTCTCGCAAGGGCTCGTCAAGGTCGACGGTGACGAGGCGCACCGTCGACGCCGCGCGGTACCGCGATTCCAGCTCGATGGCCAGACGTCCCCCTCATGACTGGATGTCGGAGAGGTACCGCACCGGGAACGGGCATAAACGGACGGGACGCACCTGTCCGCGGTCGGAGAACGACGCATGGCGCTTCGTACAGCCTCGGGAATTCGGCACCCGCTCGTCCGCGCGGGCGCCGTGGCGGTCCTCGCATGGGGCGCCCTCGTCGTCGCCGTCTACTACTCGAAGTTGTGGGCCTTCCTCGCCGGCGGACCGTCGGCGTGGGCGGATTTCGCCGTGTTCGACGGTGCCTTCGGCGCCTTCGACGCATTGCCTCGCGCCGCGGCTCGCAACGTCGCCGCCGTGGTCGGGGCGACGGTCACCTTCGCCGCCGTCCAGGGAGCGGGTGCCCTCGCCGCCCGCGGCTGCCGCTTCGACAGTCCGGCATGGGACGAGCGGCTCGCCGTCCGGACGTCCCTCGGTTTCGCCGTCCTGGCGTTCACCGCTCTCGGGCTCACCGCCCTCGGCTTGTACACGCGCTGGGTGCTGCGGATCGGTGTCGTCGTCGCCGCCGGCCTCGTGGCGGCGTCGCTGTGGCGACGCCGCGGCCAGTGGCGAGCGGGTTCCGTATGGGAGGCGGTTCGCTCGGCCCTTCCCGGTCAGCGCGCCATGGCGGTGGTATCGGCCGTCGCCGTCACCATCGCCTTCGTCGGTGCCCTGGCGCCCGAACGCGAGTGGGACGCCCTCTGGTACCACCTGGGGTTCCTGCCCGACTGGCTCGACGAGGGGCGGTTGGCGGCGAACCGATGGGAGTACCCGTCGCTCTACCCGATGACGTGGGAACTCGTCTTCGGGACGGGCATGGCCCTCGGTGGGTCGGTCGCGGCCAAACTCCTCCACTTCTCGTGCCTGCCCGTCCTTGCCGCTCTCGTGCACGGTGTGGTGCGTCGTCACTTCCCCGGGACGCCGCCGTGGTTGGCCGTTGCCCTCTTCGTCACCACCCCCGTCGTCCTGTGGGAGGCGACGACGGCATACGTGGACCTCGCCCTGGCGCTGCACCTCTCCGTGGGGCTGCTCGCCCTCGTCCGGTTTGCCAGCACGCGCGCCGTCGGCTGGCTGGCGGTGGCGTCGGTGAGCCTCGGAATGGCGGCGGCGACGAAACACCTCGCCCTGCCCGCCGTCGCCATCATGCTGGCCGGGCTGTCGTTCCACCTCTGGCGGCGGGAGCGGTCGTGGCGGAGTGTGGCGCCGGCCGTCGTCGTCGTGGCCGGAGCGTGCCTCCTCCTGGCCGGTCCGTGGTACCTCCGCGCGTGGTCGGCGGCAGGGAACCCGGTGTTCCCCGAGATGCACGGCGTGTTCGGGGCGGATGCCGCCTGGTGGAGCGATACGGCCGAGCGGGGCCTCGACGCCTTCCGCAACCAGTTCGGGCGCGACCGGACGCCCCTCACCCTCCTGGCGCTTCCCTGGGACGTCACCGTCCACGCCGCCCGGTACGGCGGGACGCTCGGACCGCTCTTCCTGGTGCTCGTCCCGGGCCTCCTGCTCGGCCGCTCCGCCCGCTCCGCCCGCCCGGTGCCATGGTTGGCCGCGTTCGCCGCCGCTTTCGTCCTCGTGTGGGCGGCACCCTTCAGCAGCTTCCAGATGCGCTTCCTGGTGCCGATCGTGCCCGTGCTCGCCATCCTCGGTGCGGCGGGCGCCGCCCGGATCCGGGATGCCGCTCCGCCCGCCGTACGGACGGCGGCCGGGGTGGCACTCGTCGCTCTCCTCGCGCTCAATCTCCCGCCCTTCACGCCCTTCCACGAGCACGATCGCCGCGGCTGGCAGGGGTGGCTCACCCACGTCGTCCACCAGATCCCGTTGCCAGTGGTCGTCGGCGCCGAGCGCGAGTCGGCCTACCTGGCCCGATGGGTGCCGGCGGCGCCGGCCTGGAGGTATGCCGACGAGCATCTGGGCGAGGAGGCGCTCGTGCTCACCTTCAGCGGGGGCGACCACCTCCTGAGCGACACCGCGCGCATCCCGGCGACGGCCGTGGCGGCGTGGCCGGCGACCTTCGGGGCCGGGGCGGGCGAGGAGGGCGATGCGGTGGCGGCACTGCGCCGTCTCGGCGTCACCCATCTGCTGGTCGACCAGCGCCTCATGGCTCGCACCCCTGTCGAGGAGTTGGCCATCCACCCCGACGGTGCCATGCGGCACGTCTTCGAGCCCGTGTACCGCGACGGCCGCTTCGTACTCTTCGAAATCCGGTGGCGGTCGGTCCTTTCGGGAATACCGGACCAGTGACCCCTGCTGCTCCCACACCGCCGTCGGTCTCGGTCGTCGTCGCGACCCGCGACCGCCCGGGCCTGCTCCGGACCACCCTGCAC
>DATLFW010000474.1:0-7409 GCA_035540775.1 Acidimicrobiia bacterium | reverse complement strand
GGGACAGGCGCCGCGAGCGAGGCGCGAAGCGCGAGCGAGTCGGGGGCTCGTCCCGGCCCGCCAACCAGGCCGGGGCGAGAGGCCCGTGAGAAGCCCCGGGCGTACCCGGCGGCCGCCCACCCCCAAGAGCACCATGACCGGGGACGAGGACGGCGGCGCTCCCGGCCCGCCAACCAGCCCGAAGCGAGAGGCCCGTGAGAAGCCCCGGGCGTACCCGGCGGCCGCCCACCCCCAAGAGCACCGTGAGGCAGGCGGGGACGGACGGAAAGAGAATGGGCAGATGTTCGACGAGGTGGCCGACGTGCTGATCGGTGCCGTGCCGGTCGATTTGGGCGTGCCACACATGCATGTGCGGCGGTACGGGATCAAGGTGTGGTTCGGAGGCGACACGGCGAGCGCGCCGCGGGAGCACTACGAGGCGCAGGTGATCGGGGCGAAGGAGGTGCCGGACGCCAAGGTGCTCGCCGTCGAGGTGGGGTTCCACGCCGAGCACCCGAAGCTGGCTGACAACGAGGCGGCGCTCGCCCCCCTCCTCGCGTGCGAGGCCGAATGGCGGGCGGCGCTGGGCGCGGAGGCGGTTGCGGGCCCGTTCCTCGGCCGCGACACATGGCGGCGGATCTCCGAGGCGTGGCCCGACCCCGATCTCGACGAGGCCGCCCTCGACGTCGGACTGCGTCTCGCCGAGTGCATCACCGTCCTGGAACCGCTGCGCCGCCGGTGACCCGCCGGCGCAGCACGGGACGCCCCGGGCGCACCGGGGGCGCGTGCCGCACGCCAAGCGCTGCTCGGTACCCTGACGCCCACATGAAGCCGCTCGTCGCACTCGTCGCCGCCCCGGTCTCTGCGCTGTCGCTCGCCCTGTCGCTCGCCGCCTGCGGGGGCACGGAGCAGCCGGGCGCCGCCGCCGAGGCGGCCGCCACCCAGTCGGAAGCGCCGCCGCCCGACGAAGGCGGGAGCACGAGCACGAGCACGACGACGACGACCACGGCGGTTCCCGAGCGGCAGGTCACCGAGCAGGGGTGGACCCCGTTCGCCACCGTGGCGGGGATCACGCTCCACCATCCCTCGGCGCTCGTCGAGCGCGTCGGCTTCCACCAGTCGAACCACGAAGGCGCCCGGGAACTGACCCCGCTCCCGACCACGGTCGCCCCGGCGACCCTGGAGTCACGCGAACGCCTCACCTCGGGCCGCACGGCGGCCGACATCGTGTCCCACCCCGAAACGGAGATCCGCTCCCCCGTCACCGGCACCGTCAAGCGGGCGGGCACCTACGTCCTCTACTGCGAGCACTCCGACGACTACGCCGTCATCGCTCCTGATGCGCAGCCGGCATGGGAAGTGAAGCTCCTCCACATCGACGGCGTGACGGTGCGAACGGGCGACCGAGTCGTGGCGGGCCAGACCGTCATCGCGCCCCGGCCGACCCAGCTCCCGTTCGAGTCGCAGGTCGACGAGCTGAGCCTGGTGCAACCGGCGTGGCCCCACGTGCACGTCGAGGTGGTCGACCCCTCGATTCCCAACCAGCCCTCGCCGGGCGGCGGCTGCTGAGTCGCGAGGACGCCAGGCGATTCGCCGCCCGCCGTCAACCCCTGGCGACCAGGCGCTCCATCAGCGTGTGACCGACGACGGGCGCAGCACCCGCCGTGGCGGACTCCGAGTACTCGCCCCCCGGGCCGTCGACTTCCGAGTCGAACAGCAGGTAGGGAACGGCGTCGGACGTGTGCGTCTTGCGACGCACCGGCGTCGGGTGATCCGGCAGGAGCAGGATCCGGAACGGCCGCGGCAGCGCGTCCACCAGCGGGCCGATGATGCGCCGGTCCCAGTTCTCCAGCGCCTCGACCTTCGCCTCGAGGTCGCCGTTGTGCCCGGCCTCGTCGCTCGCCTCCACGTGGAGGAGGAAGAAGTCGCGGTCCTCCAGCGCCTTCAGGCAGGCGTCGCGCTTCCCCTCGTAGTTCGTGTCGTAGTAGCCGGTGGCGCCCTCGACCTCGATGACCTCGATGCCGGTCAACACGCCGAGACCGCGGATGAGGTCGACGGCCGTGACGAGCGCACCGCCCACGCCGTGGCGCTCGGAGAACGCCGGCATCTGCGGTCGGGCGCCCTGGCCCCACAGCCAGATCTGGGTGGCCTCGGCGCCGAGCCGCTCGGCCTCCGCCTGCACGACCGCCTTCGACGCCTCCATGAGCTCGGCGATGCGGGCGGCCGCCGGCCCCGACGGGGCGACGATCGGCTGGTCGGAGAGGTCGTGGGGCGGGACGCACTCCACGTCGGCCAACTCTCGCGGCGCCACCATGATGTGGCGGTACATGACGCCGGGAACGAAGCGGATGCCGTCGCCGCCGAGCGCGCGGTCGACCGCCTCGACGATCGGGTGGCTCTGCTCGCTCGGAATGTGACCGGCCGAGAAGTCGAGCATGGTGCCGTCGGCGCCGACGGTGACGAGGTTGCACCGGAACGCCACCTCGTCGTCGGCGAGCTCGATCCCCATGGCGGCGGCCTCGATGGGCGCCCGGCCCGTGTGGTAGCGGGCCGGGTCGTACCCGAGGATCGACATGTTGCCGACGTCGCTCCCGGGCGGGAACCCGTCGGGGATGGTGGCGGCCCGCCCGACCTCACCGCGGGCGGCGAGGGCGGCGAGGTTCGGCATGGCGGCCGCCTCCAGCGGCGTCCGGCCGCCGAGTTCCGCCACCGGTTCGTCGGAGGCGCCGTCAGGGACGAGGACGACGTACTTCATGCCCCGCATCGTAGGGGTCGCCGCCGCGGCGCCCGGAACGCCTTCCGTCCACCTAGGCTCCCGTGGCCGTGACCCCCGTCATCCGCCCCCATCACCGTCGTGTCGCGGGGCTCGCCCTGTTCCTCGTCACCATTACGTCAGCATGCGGCAACGGTGACGACGCCTCGCCGCCGACGACGACCACCACTCGGCCGCGTGCCACGACGACCGAGCGCCCCACCACGACCACGACCACGCAACCCGCGCCCTCCGACGGCGACATCTCGAAGGTGCGAGCCCGGGTCGAAGAAATCTCGCGGGCGGAGATGCCAACCGACCTCGCCTGGCGTCCCGGCGAGCCCGACGCGATGTACGTCGCCGAACGCGAAGGCCGCGTCGTCCGTGTGCGCCTCGACGACCGCGGCGACGACGGCCAGCCGGGCCGTGAAACCGTGCTCGACCTGCGTGACGACACCTCGACCGAGGGTGAGCGCGGGCTGCTCGCCATCGCCTTCTCGCCCAACGGGCGGCGCCTCTACGTCCACCACTCCGGCGCCGACGGTCACAACCACCTCGTGGAGTACCGGGTGCGACGCGACGGTTCCGTCGCGGCTGGGAGCCGACGCGAACTTCTCGTCGTGGAGCAGGACTCCCCCGTCCACAAGGCCGGCGACCTCGCCGTCGACAACGACGGGCTGCTCTTCGTCGCCCTCGGCGACGGCGGCCCGGCCGGTGATCCACGCGACCGGGCGCAGAACGTGGGCGAGTGGTACGGATCGATCCTCCGCATCGACCCCCGCCCGCCCGAGGGCGAGGCGGCGGCGCCGTACACCGTCCCCGACGGCAACCCGGGCCATCCCCGCCCGGAGATCTTCGTCCACGGCCTCCGCAACCCGTGGCGGATCTCCCTCGACCGTCCGACCGGCGATCTCTGGATCGGCGATGTCGGCCAGTACATCTGGGAGGAGATCAACTGGCTGCCGGCCGGCGAGCAGGCGGGGACGAATCTGGGGTGGAACCGCTTCGAGGGAAACCACCGCTTCGCCCAGGCCAGCGGCCCTCCGCCACCGGACCACGTGCCGCCGCTGCACGAGTACAACCACGACGACGGCGGCTGTGCCGTGACGGGCGGGTTCGTCTACCGCGGGGCGGCGATCCGCCGCCTCCCCGGGGCCTACGTGTTCACGGATCTCTGCGACGGGCGTGTCCGCGCCCTGACGCACCGGGGGCGAGAAGTGCTCGACGTGCGCGTGATCGCCGAAGCGCCGACACAGGTCGTCACGTTCGGCCAGGATCTCGACGGTGAGCTGTACCTCGCGTCCCTCGACGGCCGGATCATGAAGTTGGTTCCGGCGTGACGCGCCGGATCGTCTCCTGGGTCGCCGTCGTCACTGCGGCCCTGACCACCGCGGGCACCGCCTGCGGGAACGGCAACGGCGAGGGCGACGGCACCACCACGTCGGCGCCGATCGTCGACGACGGGACCACCACGACGACTGCACCGGCTACCTCGACCACCGGCGCCGACGAGCCCGATCCCACCGCCGCCTCGGTCACCCTGACGCCGATCGCCCGCCTCGACCAGCCGACCGACCTCGCCGTGCGCGGCGGCGACGACGCCCTCTACGTCGCCGAGAAGACGGGCCGCGTGCGAGCGATCCTCAACGCTTCGGGAGGCAACGGTGCCGTGGCGGCCGGAGCGGTCCTCGACCTCCGCGGCCAGATCACCACCGGCGGCGAGCGGGGCCTGCTCGGTCTCGCCTTCTCGCCCGACGGTTCGCACCTGTACGTCGACTTCACGGATCTCGACGGCGACACCCGGGTCGTGGAATACCGGATGACCGGCGACGGTGCCGGGGCACGAGCCGACGAGGCGAGCCGGCGCGAGATCCTGCGCGTCGACCAGCCGTTCGCCAACCACAACGCCGGCGACCTCGCCTTCGGTCCCGACGGCCGCCTCTACGTGACCCTCGGCGACGGCGGCTCCGGCGGCGACCCACAAGGGAACGGGCAGAACCGCAGCACGCTCCTCGGCTCGATCCTCCGAATCGACCCCCGGCCCGGGGGCGACGCGCCGTCGGGCGGGAGCGGGTACGCCGTCCCGTCCGACAACCCGTTCGTCGGCGACGCCGGCGCCCGTCCCGAAATCTGGGCCTACGGGGTGCGCAACCCCTGGCGCATCTCCTTCGACCGCCAGACCGGCGATCTGTGGATCGGCGACGTTGGGCAGGGTTCGTGGGAGGAAGTCACCCGCCTCCCTCGCGGCCGCCAGGCCGGAGCGAACCTCGGGTGGAACCTGATGGAGGGGAGCCACCAATTCGCCGGTTCACCCCCGCCCGGCCACGTGGGTCCGACGCACGAGTACGCCCACGGCGGCGGCGTCTGCGCCGTCACCGGCGGCTTCGTCTACCGCGGCAACCGCATCCCGCACCTCCGGGGCGCCTACCTCTTTGCCGACTACTGCGTGGGCCGGGTCCAGGCGCTCGTCACGGACCGGGAAGGCGGGAGCGCGCAGGCCCACGATCTCGGGGTCCAAGCGCCTCAGCTGGCGTCCTTCGGCGAGGACCGCGCCGGCGAAATCTACGTCCTCTCCCTCGAGGGGACGGTGTCGCGACTGGACCCCTCGTGATCCTTCCCGTCTTCCCGCTCGGCACCCCTCTCCTCCCGTACCAGCTGCTCCCCCTGCACGTCTTCGAGGAGCGCTATCGCACCTTGACCCGCCAGTGCCTGGCCGGCGACCGTCGCTTCGGGGTCGTGCTCATCGAGCGAGGCCGGGAGGTCGCCGACGCCGAGGGCCGGCGCGACGACATTCCGTTCGACGTGGGTGCGGTGGCGCAGGTCGTCGACGCCGCCGAACTCCCTGACGGGCGCTTCGTGCTCCAGACGGTGGGACGCGAACGGTTCCGCGTCGAGCGATGGCTCCCCGACGACCCCTACCCGCGTGCCGAGGTCGAGATCCTCGTGGAGGAACCGGGAGACGATCCCGCCACGCCGCTCGCCGAGGTCGCCACGCGGCTCGAGCGGGTGCACGCGCTCCGGAGCGAACTCGGCGAAACGATCGCCGACCACGAATTCGACGCCGATCCCGTGCTGGCGTCCTGGGAAGCGTCGCTCCTCGCTGGCCTCGGCGCCCTCGACCTCTACCGTCTGCTGACGGCGCGCGACGCCACCGAGCGGTTGACCCTCCTGGCATCGCTCCTCGACGACGCCGAGGCCGTCCTGCTCATGCAGCTTGGTCTGTAGCAGCGTGCTCTGGACCGCGGCGGGTCGCCGCAGGGCCAGGGCCTAGCCTGAAGGGCGATGGGTCTCCGCAAGCGGCTGCGCCGCCTCACCGCTCCCGTCGAGGAGCTCGAGCGCGACCGCCTCCAAGCGCGGTTCGGCGGCCACGACGTCACCCGGTGCGGCGACGTCGAGCCCCGGACGCGGGTCGCGGTCGTCGGGGAGATCCAGGCGACGAAGGTGGTTCCGCGGGCCGGTTCGCCGAGCCTGGAGGTCACCGTCGACGACGGCACCGGGCAGGTCGTGGCTGTGTTCACCGGCCGCAAGCGGCTCGGGGGCGTGGGTCCCGGGCGCGGCGTCGTCGTGGACGGCGTCCCGCGTGACGAGCGGGGGCGCCTCGTCATGCTCAACCCCGCCTACCGCTTGCTGCCCTGAGACGGCGTCACGGTCGCGGCCAGGTCACTCCCCGACGAGCTGGCGGCGCACGTCGTCCTCCGACCCGGGCGTGACGAGCACGACGACCTCGTCGCCCTCGAAGAACTCCGTGTCGCCGCGCGGGACGACGACGTGCTCGCGGCGGATCACGGCGACCACGGTCGAGTCGCGCGGAAGCGACAGCTCGGCCAGCGAGCGCCCCACGGCGGGCGACGTCTCGGCGAGGGTGACCTCGACGAGGCGGGCCCGACCTCCCTCGAACGACAGGAGGCGGACGAGCGAACCGACCGACACCGCCTCCTGCACGAGGGCAGTGAGGAGGTGCGGCGTCGAGACCGAGACGTCGACGCCCCACCCGGGGTTGAAGAGCCACTCGTTGTCGGGGTGGTTGATCCGGGCGACCACCCGGGGAACGGCGAACTCCTGCTTGGCGAGCAGCGAGACCACGAGGTTGTCCTCGTCGTCTCCGGTCGCAGCCACCACGACGTCAGCGGTCTGGGGCTCGGCCCGGGCGAACTCGGTGACCTCGCACGCGTCGCCGGCGACCCACACGACCCCCGGCGGGTCGTGGCGGGCGGCCGCCCGTTCGACGACCGCGGGGTCCTGCTCGACGATCACCACCTCGTGGTCGCCGTCACGCAGCTGCGCGGCGATGAACCGTCCGACGTTGCCGCCGCCAGCAATCACCACCCTCATGGCGCGGCTCTCATGGCGCAGCGAGCCCGAGGCGGTCGTCGAGGTCGCCCCGGGCACCCGCCGCCAACGAGAAGAACAGGATGTCGCCCTCCTGCCCGACGAGGTCGGGCGACGCCACCTGCGACGCGCCGAGGCGATTGACGGCCGCGAGACGCCACCGGCCCGGTTCCTCGAGGTCGGCCAACGGCTTCCCGGCAAGGGCGGCGGGCAGTGCCAGCTCGACGAGCTGGACGTTCCCGTCGGTCCAGACGGTGCCCCCCTCCTCGGGGAACATCCGCTGGAGGGCCTGTTGCGTCGTCCAGGCGACGGTGGCGACGGTCGGGATCCCGAGACGCTCGTAGATGGC
>DATLFW010000473.1:0-3753 GCA_035540775.1 Acidimicrobiia bacterium | reverse complement strand
GGAGGCGCTCGCCAACGCGGCCAAGCACGCTCCGGGCTCGCACGTCTCGCTGGTCGTCGACGCCTCCGCCGATCCGCTCCGTCTCGTGGTCGCCAATGGCACGGCCAACGGTGCGCCGCCCGTCGAGGTCCCCGGAGGTGGCGCCGGGCTGTCGGGAATGGAGGAACGGATCGCAGCGCTCGGCGGCACCTTCTGCGCCGGGCCGGAGGGCGACGGGTGGGTCGTCGCCGTCACGGTCCCCCGGATGGCGCCGGAGCCGGCGTGATCCGGGTGGTCCTCGTCGACGACCAGGAGCTCGTGCGCACCGGTCTGCAGCGCATCCTCCGTCGGCAGGACGGCTTCGAGGTCGTGGCCGAGTGCACCGACGGAAGCGAGGTCGCGGCGGCCGTCGCCCGCGTGAAGCCCGACGTGGTGGTCATGGACTTGCGCATGAAGGGCGTCGACGGCATCGAGGCCACCCGGCGGCTGCGGGAGGGCGACGATGCCCCTCCCGTCCTCGTCCTCACCACCTTCGACGACGACGAGCTCCTCTCGGGGGCGCTGCGGGCCGGCGCCAACGGCTTCCAGCTGAAGGACGCCCCTGCCGAAGACCTCATCCGGGCCGTGCGGGAAGTGGCGGCCGGCGGCGCCTGGCTCGACCCCTCGGTGACGGCCCGGGTGCTGGCCGGATACCGCTCGCCCGTGCCGTCTGCGCCGCCGCCGTCCCTCGCCGAGCTCACCCCCCGGGAGACCGAGGTGCTGCGGCTCATGGGCCGGGGGTTGAACAACGGCGAGATCGCAGAAGAGCTGTTCATCTCCGAGGTGACCGTGAAGACCCACGTCGGCAACATCTTCATGAAGCTCGGCGTGCGCGACCGGGCGGCGGCCATCGTCTTCGCCTTCGACCACGCCGTGGTCGTCCCGGGCGAGGACCTGGTGTGACCGACGACCCGGCGGTCGACGATCTCGCCGCTCGCCTCGTCGCAGGGCGAGCCGATGCCTCGCCCTGGCTGGTCGGGCTGGCGGGGGCGGTCTCGGTCGGGAAGACGACCCTGGCTGGCCAACTCGTGGAGCGGTGGGCCGCGATGGGGCTGTCGGCGACGGTGGTCACCACCGACCACTTCCTCCTCCCCAACGTCGCCCTCGCCGACCGGGGTCTCAGCATGCGCAAAGGGTTTCCGGAGACGTTCGATCTCGACGCCCTCGCCTGGGCGCTCAAGACGCTGAAGGCCGGAGAGCGAGTGGCGACGTCGCGCTACTCGCACCTCGTGTACGACATCGTCGAGGGCGACGAGCTGGTGGTCGTGCCCGCCGACGTCGTTCTCGTCGAGGGGGTCGTCGCCCTGCAACCGCCCCCCGTCGACCACCTCGACACCACCGTCTACCTCGACGCCGCGGAACCCGACGTGGTCGGGTGGTACGTCGATCGCTTCGAGCGCCTCTGCGCCGAGGCAACCGGGGAGCCGGAGTCGTTCTACGCGCCGTTCGCAGCCCTGACCGAGGCCGAGCGCGACGCGCTCGCTCGGGGGACGTGGGACGCCATCAACGCGCCGAACCTCCACGAGCACATCGAGGCCACCCGCCAGCGGGCGAGCTTCGTTGTGCACAAGGGCGCCGACCACCGGATCGTCCACATCACGTCGCCGGCATGAAGAACGGCTTCCGGGTCCTCGACAGCGACATCCACGTGCTCGAACCGATCGACATGTGGCGCGAGTACCTCGACCCCGAGTTCCGTGACCGGGCGCCCCAGCCGACGCCCTCGGGCGAAGCGGGGTGGCTGGTCGTCGACGGCCGGGCGCTGCCGGCTGGCGCCGACACCCCCGAGCGCAAGCGGGCGCTGGAGATCCGTTACCTGTCGGAGCGGATGCTCGAGAAGATCAAGGTTCGGGAAGCGGCGGCCGGCGAGGCGAGCGGTCTCGACGCCGGCACGACGCCGACCTCGATGCTGGCGGCGATGGACATCGAAGGCATCGACGTCGCCGTGGTGTTCCGCACCTTCGCCGCCCACGTGATCGCCTTCGACGACATCGACCCTCCCTACGCCGCTGCCCTCTGCCGCGCCTTCAACCGCTGGGCGGCCGACTTCTGCTCCGAGGACCCGCCGCGACTGAAGGTCGGTTCGGCCAGCAGGAGCGCCCGTCCGATCTGTTCCGGCGGCAGTGCTTCGTTTCGACCGACGTCGACGAGGAGGGCGTCGTGCGAGTCGTCGAGGAGATCGGCGCGGACAACCTCGTCATCTCGACCGACTGGCCGCACGACGACTCGGCCTTCCCCCACGCCCTCGACGAGTTCCTGTCGATCGACGGCCTCTCCGACGACGCCCGGCGCAAGATCCTCTGGGACAACACCGCCCGCCTCTACGGCATCGACTGAGCCGTCGCAGGCGCGCGTCAGGCGAGGAGGGCGTCGGGGGAGCCGGTGAAGTCGCGGACGGTGCCCTTGACCCGCAGCGCCACGTCGGCCGTGCCGGGCTGGAAGGTGTGGCAGAGCCCGATCATGAAGTCGCCGACATCGGCGGCGACCTCCAGCTCGTCCCATGGCGTCTGACGCCCGAAGGAGATCTCGGCGCAGCGGCGCAACACCATTGCCGCCTCCGCCGTCTCCGGGTCGAGGTGCGTCTCCGCCCACTTGATGAACCCGCCGCGCAGCGCCACCCCCTCGAAGAGGAGGGGGGCCTGGACCGTCATCCATTCCAGGTCCCAGGTCAGCACCAGCTCGCCGTCGCGGAAGATGCGGGCGGTGGTGCGACCGGCTTCGTCGCGGTCGGGGATGGCGACGTCGTAGCGGCGGGCGGCACGCCCGCTCGCTGCATGGGCGACCGCCAGGCCGGCGAGATCGAAGAGATGCGTGCAGTTGTCGTGGGCGGCGGCGTGGCGTCCGACGTCGGTCGAGCGGGGGCCGAGGGGCATCCCCGCCAGGGCCTTCAGCGGTTCCACCGCGCCCGGGCATGTCGCCCACGGGTAGCGGAGCGCCCGGCCCTCCACGGCGACGACGCGCTCGCCGTCGTGGAGGAGACGGAGACCGAAGCGGTGGAAGTCGTCTTCCACGTCGGCGGTGACGGCGCGCTCGCCCTCGCGCTGCAAGAGGATGCGGCGCCGGAAGACGCCCTCGCCGTACTCGGTCACGGGGTGGTCGTCAGGCGGATCGGCCGAAGCCGGTCGGGTAGTTGCCGCCGCCGAAGCGTTCGTCGAGGGCCTCGTAGTCGACCAGCCACCCGTCCTTCGGCAGCTCGTCGACGAACTCCACCGACTTCGGCTTCTTGTAGGAGGCGATCTTCGACTTGACCCAGTCGATGATCTCCTCTTCGGTGGCCGACTGTCCGTCCTGGAGGACGACGATGGCCTTGACCGCCTGGTGCCACTTGGGGTCGGGCACGCCGATGATCCCGCACTCCTTGACGGCCGGGTGCTGGTTGATCGTCTGCTCGACCTCGGCCGGGTAGATGTTCTCCGCCGCCGACTTGATGAGGCGGCCCTTCGGGGCGACGAAGCTGAGCGATCCGTCGGCCTCCCGCCGACCGAGATCGTTGGTGTGCCACCACCCGCCGGCGAGGCGTTGCTCGTTCACCTCGTCACGGTTGAAGTAGCCGTTGCCGACGGTCAGGCCGCGAGCGACGATCTCGCCCGTCTCGCCCGGCGGCACCTCGTTGCCGTCGGGATCGACGATCCGCACCTGCACGACCGGCGAGGGCCGCCCCGCCGTCCCCGCTCCGCCGGCGCCCAAGGCGTTGAACGTGAGCATCCCCATGACCTCGGTCTGCCCGTACCCGGC
>DATLFW010000472.1:0-3171 GCA_035540775.1 Acidimicrobiia bacterium | reverse complement strand
CCGTCGCCCCGAACCACTCCACCACGGCGTCGGCATGCTCGCCGGCGGCTTGGCGGAGCTCGTCGAGGCTCCACACGTAGAACTTGCCCTCGACGCCCTCGGAGTCGGCGTCCTCGGCGGAGAAGAACCCGCCCTCCTCGTGACGCAGGTCGCGGAGCACGTACCCGACGGTCTCCTCGACCACCCGGCGATAGCGGTCGTCTCCCGTCGCCTGCCACGCGTGCAGGTACACCTTCGCCAGGAGCGCCTGGTCGTAGAGCATCTTCTCGAAGTGGGGGACGAGCCAGGCGGCGTCGGTGGAGTAGCGGTGGAAGCCGCCGCCGACCTGGTCGTAGATCCCCCCGGCCATCATGGCGTCGAGGCTCACCTGCACGATGCCGAGAGTCTCCTCGGACCGGTTGCGGGCGTACGTGCGCAGGAGGAAGTCGAGCGTCATCGCCTGCGGGAACTTCGGCGCCCCGCCGAAGCCGCCGAGGTCAGGGTCGTGCTGCGACCGGGCCGACGCATACGCGGCGTGCAGGATCTCGTCCGACAGCGGTTCGTGCGACGGGCGGAGGGCAGCCGTCTGGCCCAGCGCCTCCACGAAGCGGGCCGCCTGGGCGTCGAGGTCGCCTCGGCGGATGCGCCACGCCTCGTCGACGGCCTCGAGGACCTGCACGAACCCCGGCATTCCCTGGCGAGGTTCCTTCGGGTAGTAGGTGCCGCCGTAGAACGGTCGGCCGTCGGGCGTGAGGAACACCGTGAGGGGCCAGCCGCCGTGACCGGTCATCGACTGCACGGCCTGCATGTAGATCGAGTCGACGTCCGGGCGCTCCTCCCGGTCGACCTTGACGTTGACGAACAGCTCGTTCATCACCGCCGCCACGCCCTCGTCCTCGAACGACTCGTGGGCCATCACGTGGCACCAGTGGCACGACGAGTAGCCGATCGAGAGGAGGATCGGGCGATCGCTGTCACGGGCGGCGGCAAACGCCTCGTTGCCCCAGGGATACCAGTCGACGGGGTTCTCGGCGTGTTGCCGCAGGTACGGGCTGGTCTCGCCACTGAGTCGATTCGTCGCCACCGCCCGACCCTATACCCGGCCCCCTCGCGTACGATCCGGCCCGATGGGACCCGACGAACTCCAGCCCCGGCCCCGGCTGGTGGCCTTCCGCGACGCCTTCCGGGGCATCGGATTCATGTGGCGGGAGGAACCGAACATGCGGTTCCACCTGGTCGCCGCCGCTGGTGTGCTCGTGGGCGCGGCCGTCTTCCAGGTCAGCACCTTCAAGTGGGTCTCGGTGGTGCTGGCGATCGTCGTGGTGCTCCTCGCCGAGATCTTGAACACCGCCGTCGAGGCCCTGCTCGACCTCGTCCACCCCGACCGTCACCCGCTGGTCGGAGTGGTGAAGGACCTCGCCGCCGGTGCCGTCCTGGTGGCCGCCATCGGGGCGACCGTGATCGCCCTCGTCGTGTTCGGCCCCGAGTTCTGGGACCTCGTGTCCCGCTGACCCACGTGTGTGCGTACTGCGTCTCGCTATGCGCGACGTGTTACGCACACGATTCGGGTAGGCCGAGACGACGGGCGGCGATCTCGCGGGCCCACCGGTAGTCGGCCTTGCCCGACGGTGCCCGCTCGATGGCGTCGACGACGACGAGCGCTCGCGGCACCTTGTACCCGGCCACGCTCCGGCGAGCGAAGGTCGCCAGGTCGTCGAGGGAGACGTCCCGACCGGGCCGGGGCTCGACCACCGCGACCACCCGCTCGCCGAAGCGGGCGTCGGGCACACCGACGACGACGGCGTCGAAGACGTCGTCGTGGGCCTTCAGCACCGACTCGACCTCCTCGGGGTACACCTTCTCCCCACCGGTGTTGATCGACACCGATCCTCGCCCGAGCAGCGTCACCGTGCCGTCGGTCTCCACGACGGCGTAGTCGCCGGGCACGGCCCACCGGACGCCGTCGACCACCGGGAAGGTGACAGCCGACTTCTCGGGGTCGTTGTAGTAACCGAGCGGCACACGGCCGCGGCGGGCGAGGCGGCCGACGACGCCGGGTGTCGTGATGGGGCGGAGCGACTCGTCGACCACGGCGGAGTCGTCGCCAATGCGAAAACGGGGTCCGTTGGCCTGCCCGGCTGCCGCCGCCACCCCCTGGCCCTGACCTCCCGACTCCGACGCGCCGTACCCGTCGACCACCAGGGTCGTCGGCAGGCGACGGAGGAGGGCGTCCTTGACGGCGGGCGACAGGACGGCGCCGCCCGAGAGCACCACGCGGCAGGACGAGACGTCGACGCCGTCGCCGAGGCGGTCGAGCGCATCCACGAGGGGGCGGGCGAAGGCGTCGCCGACGACGACGAGGAACGTGACCCCTTCCGCCTCCACCAGACGCCACACGGCATCGGGGTCGAAGTGCCGGCGCGGATCGATCACCACGGTGCCCCCGGCGAAGAGGGCGGCGAAGGCCATCCAGTGCGCCGTCCCGTGCATGAAGGGCGAGGCGGGGAAGATGCGGGTGTGCCCGTCGGTGGCGAGGCGGGCGAGTTGGTCGGGCGACGAGATCGGCTCCCCGCCGAGGTTGCCGCCGCCGAAGGCGCTGAAGAAGGCGTCCTCGTGCCGCCACATCACTCCCTTCGGCATCCCGGTCGTCCCGCCCGTGTAGAGGATGTAGAGGTCGTCGGGGGAGCGGGGGGCGAAGTCGCGGGACGGGTCGGAGCCGGCGAGGGCCATCTCGTACGCGGTCGTCGCCAGTGGGCCGGGGACGTTCCCGGCGTCGTCGGTGCCGTCCTCGACCACGACGACGGGTCCGAGGGCGGGCAGCGACGGCGCCACCGTCGCCAGCGTGGGGAGGAAGGACCGATGCACGACGACGGCCCGGGCGTCGGCGTCGTCGAGGAGATATCGCAGCTCGTCGGCGACGTAGCGGTAGTTCACGTTGACCGGGACGGCCCGGATCTTGAAGGCGGCGATCATCGCCTCGAGGTATTCGGTGCCGTTGGAGAGGTGGAGGGCGACGTGGTCGCCGGCGCCGATGCCTTCGCCGGTGCCGGAGGACGCGTGGGCTTCAACCTCGCCGACCTGTTCGAGATTGTCGTCGACGCCGTCCCCGAACGCGAGTGCCTCGTCAGCGGCGAGCGGCGCCTGACCTACGCCGAGGTCGACGAGCGGGCCAATCGCCTCGCCCACTGGCTC
>DATLFW010000471.1:0-5764 GCA_035540775.1 Acidimicrobiia bacterium | reverse complement strand
GGGCTGTGAGGCGGTACTTGTCGGCCGGATAGGCGTCGCAGAGTTGGCAGCCGTCCTCTTGGGCCAAGCGCCGGATCACCCGGCCGCGTTTCATCACCCGGTCGAAGCGCGTCACGAGCAGACCGCTCTGCCCATTGCGGTCGTGAACCAGTTTCACGTCCGCCGTCGTGATGCCACACGATCGGGCGACGCCCATGAAGAAGTACTCGTTCTCGACCAGTCTTGGAAAGCGCGGAGGCGTGAGCTTCAGGATGTGGGGAGCGGTGGGACTGGATACCGGGACGGAGAGCATCGACGCTGAGACCTTTTCCTGGGCGCCAGGGAGCGCTGACCGTTCGAAACGGTCCCGCGACATGCCGATGCTCGCGGCGAACAGGTCGTCGAAGTCTGTGTCTTCCGGGCGTCCCGACATCAGCGGCGGCGCACCGACCGGCTCCGCTCCTTCTTCGACGACGCGGACGTCGCCGATAGTGTCTCCCCCGACGGTCAGGAGCAGCGAGAGCATGTCGTCGGGCGACGTACCAATCCGTTCGACGAGGGCCACGAGGCGCGCCCCTTCCGGCAACAGGCCGGCGAAGAACGGCGGCACACTGCCGCCGGTCGCAACGTACGGGTCCTGGCGGAGGGGGAGGTTGAATCCGATCGGGGGACCAGGATCGGCAAGGTATGCGCGGTCGTACGTGAAGAGCACCTGAGGACCGTCGCGACGGAGTCGACCGGCGAGGCGGTCGCCCTTGTAGACGTCCGCGACATCGACGCTACGCGGATCACGCACGGTGGGTCCGTTGCCCTGTCTGGCGCTCGACGACGCTGAGGTCCAGGCCGAGGACATCGAGGATACGGATCAGCACGTCGAGTCGAAGCGTCGCCTTTCCTGCTTCCGCCGACCTGACGGTGCGCTCCGAGCAGCTGGCGAGGTCGGCGACCTCTTGCTGGGTGAGTCCGAGGCGCTGTCGGCGCTTCCTGAGCGTCTCGCCAAGGGCGCCGGTACGATCATGCCGATCGCGCGTCATTTGTACCTTTCAGATCGTCAATGCGGCGATGAACGGCACGATCGTACCGGAAATCCACGAAGTGCGTGGCGAACCGCCCTGAGGACCCACCGAACGGCATGATCGTGCCGATCGGTGACGCCATGCCGGTCTGAGAAGGGGTCGGTCAGGCGAGGGACTGGTCGGCGAGGCGGCGGGCGATCACGCGGAGGCAGAGGGTCTCGTCGGCGCCCTCGAAGATGGAGAGCACCCGGGCGTCAGCGAAGTACCGGCTCACGGCGTACTCCTCCGCGTACCCCATGCCGCCGTGGATCTGCTGCGCCTCCCGGGTGACCCACTCGGCCGTCCGGCACACGTACGCCTTCACCATTGAGGCGTCGAGGGTGCCCTCGCCCTTCGCCATGAGACGCGCCACGTCGTAGGCGAACTGCCGGCCGGCCTGGATCAGGGCGGCCATCCGCACCAGCTTCGCCTTCGTCAGCTGGTACTCGGCAATCGGTACGCCGAACACGGCCCGCTCCTTGGCGTACTCCAGCGCCGCCTCGAAGGCCGCCTGCATCACGCCGACGGCCCGGGCGGCGGTCTGGAGACGCCCGTTCTCGAAGCCCTCCATCTGGAGGTAGAAGCCCTTCCCGAGTCCCTCCTCGCTGCCGACGAGGGCCTCGTCGGGCACGAACCAGTCGTCGAACGCGACCTCGTAGGAGTGCATCCCCCGGTATCCGAGCGTGTCGATGGCGCGCCCTTCCATGGTGCCGCCGCCGTCCTGCTCGAAGCGGAAGTCGTGGCCCTCTGCTTCCGGCTTCTCCACCACGAACAGCGAGAGCCCGCGGTGACCCTTCGACCGATCGGGGTCCGTGCGGGCGAGGAGCATCAGGGTGTTGGCGCGGCCGGCGAAGGTCGCCCACGTCTTCACGCCCCGGATCTTCCAACCGCCGTCGACCTTGGTCGCCATGGTCGACAGGCCCGCCACGTCGGAGCCGTAGTCGGGCTCGGTGACCATGACCCCGACCATCATCTCGCCGGTGGCGATCTTCGGGAGCCAGGTCGACTTCTGCTCCTCCGTGCCGCCCCGCACGATGGCCCGGGTGAGGATCTCGGGACGGGTGATGAGCGACCCGCCGATGCCGAGGCTTCCCCACGACAACTGCTCGGTGGCCACGACCATCCCGAGGTAGTCGCTCTCGCCGCCGGTCGCGTAGCCGCCGTACTCCTCCGGAACCGACAACCCGAAGCCGCCGAGCTCCGCCAGGCCGGAGATGATCTCCTCGGGCACGTCGCCGTTGCTGCGGTGGACGTGCTCGGCCACGGGCCGGATGCGGTCCTCGGCGAAGCGCCGGAACGTCTCGCCGACCAGCTCGAACTCTTCGGCGAGGTGGGCGGGACCACCGCCCTTGGCGAGGACGGTCTCAGCGAGGGCTTCGATGGCCGCTGGGGAGCGCTGGGTCTCCACGAACGGCATGGCCTCGTCGAGATCCGACACGGAGGCACCCCACTCGCCCTCGCGGCCGAGCACGCGGGTCGCGAGGTCCCACACGGCGTCGGCGATGTAGAAGCAGGCGAGGGCCGCCTCGAAGTCGCCGTGCTCGGCGTAGCGGAGCATGCTGCGGCAGCCCTCGACGGCGCTGGCCGCGTGGGCCAGGTCGTACGCGAACACCTGGTGCTCGTCGAGCTTCGCCACCGACAGCGAGCCGCCGTCGGAGGACAGTTCGGCCAGGCGCCGCGTGGCGGCGTCGACCACCCGGGACGCCGCGTCAACGGCGCGCGATGCGGCTTCGAGGTCGTGCGTCATGGGGCGGAAGCGTACCGACGCCCCCTCACGCGCTCACATTCGCTCCCGGGTCGCTCGCCACGTCGCCGTTGGCGAAGTCGCCGAGGACGTTGCGCGCCGCCCGCGGCAGGCGGATGCAGAAGCGTGCGCCCCGGGGCCGGTTCGGCTCGTACCACGCGTCGCCCCCCTGCGCGCGGGCGAGGCCGCGCACGATCGACAGCCCGAGGCCCGTCCCGGAGGCGTCGCTTCCGCCGAAGCGCGTGAACTTCTCGAACAACTTGCCGACGAACTCCTCGGGCACGCCGTCGCCGGAGTCGGCCACCGCCACCTCGACCCACTCGCCCCGGCTTCGCGCCGTCACCACGATCGGGCCGTCGCCGTACTTGCGGGCGTTCTCCAGGTAGTTCACGAGCATCTGGTGGAACCGATCGACGTCGGTGACCATCTGGAGGCCGTCGGGGCACTCCACGGTGATGAGCGAGAACTCGTCGCCCATCGACGCCACCGCCGCCTCGACGACTGGTCGCACGTCGAAGATGCTCGCCTCCGCCTCCAAGGCCCCCGACTCGATCCTCGACATCTCGAGGAGGTCGTCGACCAGCCGGGCGAGGCGGGTCCCCTGGCGATGGATCGAGACGAGGCATTCCTCCCGGAGGGCGTCGTCCATCGAGCCCCACCGCTGGAGCATGGTGCTGCTCAGCCCGATGATCGGCGTGAGTGGCGTGCGGAGTTCGTGCGACACCATCGAGACGAAGTCGGTCTTCAGGCGGTCGGCGTCACGCAGCTCCTCGTTGACCCGCTCCAACTCGCGCAGCATCGTCGAGAGCTGCGCCGTCCGGTCGCTCACCCGCTCCTCCAGCGACCGCTGGAGGGCCTCGATCTCGGCGAACCCCTGGGCGTTCTCGAGCGCGGCTCCGGTGATGGAGGCCACCAACTCGGCGACGCGAACGTCGTCCTCCCGGAACATCCCGCTCATCGCGCCATGCCCGGCGTAGAGACACCCAACCGGCTCGCCGCGCACGAGGACCGGGACGGCCAGGGCGCACCGCGCACCGGCGGGCAGCAGGTCGTCGGCGCGCTCGTCGGCGGGGTCGTCGTCGACGACGACGGGGCGGCGTCGCTCGATGGCCTCACGAACGAGGGCGGCCGCGGCATGCTGCGCTTCGTTGCGCGAGAGGTCGACGAACGACGTCTCGTCGGCGCGGAGGAGGTTCCGCAGCGCCCGGGTGGCCGAACGATGCGCAACCGCCTCCGAGAGGGCTCCGGCGATGCGTCGCCCCTCGTCGAGCAAGGTGTCGAAACGGTCGAGCAGGCCCAGGGTGACGGGACTCGCCCGCTTGACGTCGATCTGACCGGGGATGTCGAGACGGAGCCGCAGGTCGTCGGCGCGGGCGGCGTGGGCGGGATCGATCTCCCACCCCAGTTCGGCGGCCACGTCCTCGAACGCCTCCAGGCACTCGAATTCCTCGGTCACCGCACCGGAGTGCTGCGCCACCTCGAGCGCCGCCAAGAGGAGGCGCCGTGCCGTCCGGGACCGCCCCAGCAGGGCGGCGACGAGCCCCGCCTCGCGCAGCGCGTGCGAGCGATGGTTGGGGAAGACGCGGGCCAGGATCCGAGCCGCCCGGGCCGCCCGCGTCGCCCGCCGGAGCAACGGGCGGCGGCCGGCTGCGTACGGCGACATCGCCTCGACGGCTTCCCGCAGCGCCGTCGCCAGCCACGGGCGAGCGGCGACGACGTATTCGTTGCGGACCCCGGCGGCGTTCGTCTCGCGGATGGCGCCCTCGAGGAGGTCGGCCGCCTCGAGCGGCCGTCCCGCTCGCAGGAGGCGGACGGCCTCGGCCTGCAGGAGGTGCGAGCGGCGCTGCACGTCGATGGTCGGGCGGGCGAGTTCGGCGGCGATGGCGTCGGCAGGAGCTTGGCCGCCGCTCGCCTTCGCCCACACGTCGAGGGCGACCGCCACCGCCTCCCGATCGCCGATGTCGACGCCATGGCGGTGGACCTCGCGTGCGACGTCGACGGCCTCGGCGATGCGGCCGGTTCTCATGAGGTTGTAGGCGACGTGGCAGCGGGCGATGTTGAGTTCCCATCGGTCGCCCGTGCGCTGGAGGAGTCGGACCGCCTCCCGCCCCTTCTCCATCGACTCCGTGTACCGCGCCGCGGTGTAGAGGACGATGCCGTAGAAGTTGAGGCTCTGCCCCTGCCCCCAGACGTCGTGGAGGCGGCGCCGGATGGCGAGCGAGCGGGTGGCGTACGCGATGCCGCGGCGGTGCCAACCGACGAGCGTCGAGGCGGGGGCGTGTTCGGAGTACGCCTGGGCGAGTTCGCGCGTCGGCGGATACCGCTCGGCGAGGTTCATCTCGCGCAGGTGGGCCCACAGGGTGGGGACGGGGCCCCGCACGAACCAGGCGACGTGGGCGAGCCGGCTGTAGAGGCGGCAGGCGAGGAGGTCGGCGGTGGCCCGCCCGTCGAGCGGCCGGCGGGCGACGAACCACCGGGCGGCGAGGCTGTGGAGGGTCTGCACGACGGCCTCGACGACGACGGAGAGCACGAAGCCGGCCGTGGTTCGGGGCACCCGCCGGCGGAGGAGGCGCAGGCCCCGCTCTGCAGCGTCGGCGGCGTCTCCCAACTCCCCGGCCTTGAAGGCGAGATCGGCACGCTGCGCGTGGAGTTCGGCCTCGGCCAGGGGCTCGTCGGAGAGTTCGAGGGCGGCGTCGAGGTGTCGTCTCGCATCGTCGTAGCGACCGGCGAGCGTGAGGACCTCGCCGAGACCGGCGGAGACCCGTCGCTGGGTCGCACGGTCGGCGCCGTCGACGGCCCGGGCCGCGATCTTGTAGTGCTGCTCGGCGACGTCGAGGGCGTATTGGTCACGCGCCTGCTCGGCGGCGGCCAGGGCGTACGCGAACGCCCGGTCGGGACGGTCGGCAGCGGCGAAGTGGTATGCGAGATCGAAGATCCGCTCCGGGTGGGTGCCGGCGATGCGCTCGGCGGCACCCACCCGGAGCGG
>DATLFW010000470.1:0-2043 GCA_035540775.1 Acidimicrobiia bacterium | reverse complement strand
CTCCTGGGCAGGGGGTCGGAGTCGTCCTCTGCCTCACCGTCGTCGCCGGCGACATGACGCCGGCGCTGCTCTGATCCGATCGTGACGGAACTGTTACGGGCAACGCCGATCCACTGGGTGGCACCGGCGCGAACGACCATGGATGAGAAGAGTCTCCCAGTAATCGGCGCCGATGCCACCCAGTGGATCGGCGTTGCCCGTAACAGTTCCGTCACGATCGGATCAGAGCAGCGCCGGCGTCATGTCGCCGGCGACGACGGTGAGGCAGAGGACGACTCCGACCCCCTGCCCAGGAGGAAGGCCGCCGCGACCTCCACGGCCGCGAGGTCCTCGGCCAAGGGACGGCCCTGTCGGACGCCGGCCACGACGAGCCGCGCCTGGCGGGCAAGGGGCTCGATGCGAGCGGGGTCAACCCCATCCTCCACCAGATCGGCGGCCACGCCGGCAAGGGTCTCCACCAGCGCGGTCGCCACGCTCGGGAGTGAAGCGGCACTCTGACGGATCTCGTCGAAGGCCTGGGCCACAACGTCGGCGTAGTCGAGCCCTCGACCCAACAGGACGCGCCTACCGCCATCGCCGTCGATCTCCGCCGGGGGAAGATCGCGACGGAGGAACTCGTAGCTCACCGCTCCGAGGTGGACGATGCACTCGTGGGCGGTCGTCGGGTCGTTGACGCCGGGCGACAGGGCCCGGAGCCCAATGTCGGCGATCTGGCGGATGCCGAACCCAACGTCCTGCTGCATGCTCCGAGAAGTCGCGACTGCGAACGCCCGGTTCACAGAGCGGTCGAGGTTGGGCTCGTCCGCGGTCTCCCCCCAGACGGTGCAGATGCGGCGACCACGGTGGACGAACTGGCCGACCTCCACGTCGACCCGTGCCGTCCCCCCGGGAGGTAGAACGTGGAGCAGCTCGTCGGGTGAGATCTGGGTGATCCAACCTGCGGAGCAAGCTCGTACCCTCCGCCCGGGCCCTCGGGGCTCGGCGCGCACGAGCGCACGCGGCTCACCACGGCCGCCGGGGGGGAACAGTCGGACCACCGCCTCGATGGTCTCGTCGGTCACGGACCTGACGAGTTCGCTGGACTGCAGCCGATGCGTCGTCCGGCTCACGAAAGCGACGATCCCGATTACGGCGGCCACGGTCAGGCCCAGGGCCAGCCCAGTGGACAACACCGGCACGACCTCGGGGTCATCCGACGGCGATCGTACGGCTCGCAGTATGACGAGGGCATAGGTGAAGGTCCCGACCATGAACCCAATGGCCAGCTGCTGATTGCGGTCGCGGAGGAAGCCGCGGACGACACGCGGCGAGAACTGGCTCGAGGCGAGCTGCACGCTGAGTCCGGTGAGCGCGAAGACGATGGCGGCGACGGTGATGATCGCCCCCGCCACCGTGGCCAGTACCTCGCGGGCGCTGTCCACGGTGAAGCGCAGCAGCGACGGGGCGTTCTCGGAGTTCACTCGCGCGTCGAGTTCCAGCATCCCGGCGGCCAGCGCGAGAGCGAAGATGACGCACGCCACGGGGACGAAGAACAAGCTGTTGCGGACGCGCTCGGAGAGGGCCCGGAGGCGGACGATCACGACGCCCGGCCTGGCGCGACGAACGATGCCGGCGCCGGGACAACGATCGGGGTCAGCAGCGTCACGGGCGCTCCGTCGCAATCTGAACGCGCCGGAACACACGAGCCTTGTACCCGCGGCGCCGGCGGGCCACGGACCTCGAGCAGGACTGATACCGAACCGTGACCCTACTCGGTCCCAGAGCGCCCACCAGCCCGGCGCCGGGATCATCGTCGGGACACCACGGATGCGCTCGGCGTGCCGCCCGGGACCGGGGATGTGATCGCCCAGGTCGTCCGCCAGCGCGCCCTTGTTGCAGAAGCGAGACATTGCCGCGCATGGGGGCGGGGGTACCTACAGGTTCGGAGGAGCGCAGGAGGCTCGCATGGAGAACGTCATCGTGATCGGCGTCGCCGGGACCGAGGAGGCCGAGGACGCCCTTCGGGGCCTCCGCCGTCTCCACGACGGCGGAGGCCCCGAAGGG
>DATLFW010000469.1:0-2148 GCA_035540775.1 Acidimicrobiia bacterium | reverse complement strand
ACGGCGTGTTCACCCTTCGCACGCTCGGTGACGCGGTGAGCCTTCACGCTGCCATCTCGGCCGCCGAGCGGGTGACGGTCGTCGGCGCCGGGTTCATCGGTCTCGAGGTGGCGGCGTCGGCCCGGATGGTGGGGAAGGACGTGACCGTCCTGGAGGTGGCGCCCGTGCCCCTGGCCCATGCCATCGGGCCCGAGGTCGGGGGCGCGCTGGCCGAGGTGCATCGCCAGCAGGGCGTCGACCTGCGGTGTGGCGTCGGCGTGGATGCCATCGAGGGGGGCGACCGGGTCGAGCGGGTGCGCCTCACCGACGGTTCGGTCGTCGAGGCCGACGTGGTCGTGGTCGGTATCGGGGTGGCGCCGGCGACCGGGTGGCTCGAGGGGTCCGGACTCACGATCGACAACGGTGTCGTCTGCGACGAGACGTGCTTGGCGGCCCCCGGCGTGGTCGCCGCCGGCGACGTGTGCCGGTGGCCGAACCCGCTCTTCGGCGAGACGATGCGGGTCGAGCACTGGGACAACGCCGTCCAGCAGGGGATGGCGGCGGGCAAGCGGTTGCTGGCCGGTGACGGCCCCGGCGAGGCCTTCGCCCCGGTGCCGTATTTCTGGTCGGACCAGTACGACCTCAAGGTGCAGTTCGTGGGCCGCGGCGGCGAACGAGTCGACGTCGTCGAGGGCGAGGTCGGCTCGGAGCGCTACGCCGTCTCCTACTCCCGGGACGGCGTCCTCGTCGGTGCCCTGGCCGTCAAGACGCCCCGCACCCTGATGAAGCTTCGGATGGCGATCGCGGATCGAACCCCCGTCGACGACGCGCTCGCTGCGCTCGCTTCCTAGAGGATCGCTGGGAGCGCGAACAGGACGACGAGACCGATCGCGCTTGCGACCCACGACGCCGCGAACGTCCGCCCCGGCGCCCATTGTCTCGCCGTCACGATCGAAGCAGCGATCAGCGCAGCGGGGATCAACGCGACGGCGGCCAGCGCCCCCGTCACGCCGGCAATCCCAGGCAGTGCCCCACCGCGGTCGGCAGTCGCCAAGAAGGTCATGGCGGCGGTTCCGATCACGAGCGGGACCGTCATCACGTGGGCCGCCCGGCGCCATCCCCACGACGGCGGACGAATCATGCCGACAAGAAAGATGCCGCCGGCGAGGACGAGGCCGACCGCCCCCGGCCACGACTCGTACTCGACGACGCGCGCTTCCCCGTTCGGCCGGCGGAATTCGCACTTCACCGTTGGCGGCCAGGCACTCGTTTCTCCGCCGGACCACGAAACGCCCTCTTCCTCGGCCCAGGCCAGGGCCTCGTCGGTGCACCGGTCGGGCACCATGACCGGCACGGCGGCGAGGCCGAGCACGAACACCAGGGCGACGAGCGGCCACACGAGATAGTCGGCCGGCCTCGCCATGAGGGGCGGGGCGTCTCGCGGCACTGAACCTCCTCCTTTCGGAGGCGAAAACGGTACCCGCCGGCTCACGAACTTGGCCTCCGAAGCAGCGCATGGCCCTGCACAAAGGGCCAAGAACGGCGGTGGGCCGCGATCAGGTTTGGTGGGTGGGGCAGGACCAGGTGGTGCGGCCGCCGACCGTGCGGCGGACGAGTTCGGTGCCGTCCTTCGGGCAGTGCCCGCCCGGCGTCCGGTGCGGCATGAGGTCGCCCGTGTGCGACCCGCCGCGGCGCGTCAGCACGTCGACCGTCGTGCGGACGGCCCGGTGCAGCCGTCGAACCTCGTCCCCCGAGAGCGAACGGGTCTCGCGCGCTGGGTCGAGCCCGGCCCGCCACAGCGCCTCGTCGGCCATCAGGTTCCCGATACCGGCGATCCGCGACTGGTCCATCAGGAAGGCCTTCAACGGCGCCCGGCTCGCCGCCACCCGGTCGCGCAACTCCGCCACCCCCAACGACGCCGCATCCGGCCCCAGGTGGTCGGTCGTCGGTTCGAGGACCACGCCCCCCAGGCGACGGGGATCGCGCACCCGCAGGTCGCCGCCGTCGTCGAAGTGGAGGACGAAGCGGTCCCAGGCGAGCTCCTCACGCGACGACGAGTAGATGAGGCGATCGACACCGGCCCTCCCGTCGACGAGCAGGCGGCCCGTCATGCCGAAGCGGATTCCGATCGACGGCCCGTCGGTCTCGGCGACGAGCAGCTTCCCGTGC
>DATLFW010000468.1:0-3324 GCA_035540775.1 Acidimicrobiia bacterium | reverse complement strand
CCTCCCTCCATCGCCCGGTCGGCAGGGTCGAAGTGCCCTGGCACCGTCCCCTCGCGCCGTGTCAGTGCACCAGCACGGCCACGCCGGTCACGCGGTCGGCGGCCAGGTCCTGCGACCGATGCCGCCGGCCGGCTCGTGCGGGGCGGGCGGGCCGTCCACCTCGGCGACCTGGCCGGCACCCGGCTGCGCCAGCCGGTGGTCGGGATGGCCTCGACGCCCTCGGCGGACGGCTACTGGCTCGTCGCCGCCGACGGGGGGATCTTCAGCTTCGGGGACGCCGCCTTCCACGGCTCCACCGGCGCCATCCGCCTCAACCAGCCCATCGTCGGCATGGCCCCCACCCCCACCGGACGCGGCTACTGGCTCGTCGCGCGCGACGGCGGCGTCTTCACCTTCGGCGACGCCCCGTTCCTCGGCGCCGACGGGCGGTCGGGCACCGCCTACGTGTCCCTGCTCCCCGCCTAGAGGTCGATGACCGTGCGGAGGCCCGTGCCGGCCTTCATGTCGACGAAGGCGTCGCCGAGCTGGTCGAGGGGGCGGCGGGCGGTGACCATGCCCTCGAGGTCGAGCCTCCCGGCGCGCCACAGGTCGAGGAGGCGGGGGAACTCGCGGTGCGGGTTCGACGAGCCGAGGAAGCAGCCGGTGAGCTTCTTCTCGCCCATGGCGAACAGCAGGGCGTGCACGTTGAGGAACTGGTCGATCTTCGGCACGCCCACCATCACCGCCGTGCCGCCGGGGCGGATGGCGTTGATGCAGGTCTCGACGAGGGCGCTGGAGCCGACGGCGTCGAAGGCGTAGTCGGCTCCGATGCCCTGCGTCGCGTCCATCACGGCGGCGGCGACGTCGCCGGCGGCGGGGTCGAGGGCGTCGGTGACGCCGAAGCGCAGCGCCTGCTCCCGCCGCTCGGCCACGGGGTCGACGCCGAACACGCGGGAGGCGCCTGCGATGCGGGCTCCCTGGGCGATGGAGATGCCGATGCCGCCGAGGCCGATGATGACGACGGTGGCGCCGGCCTCGACCTTCGCCGTGTTGAGCACGGCGCCGACGCCGGTCTGCACCGAGCAGCCGAGGACGGCGGCCACGTCGAGCGGTGTGTCGTCGGGGACCTTCACCGCCCCGTTGGCCGGCAGCACCGCCTGCTCGGCGAACGCCGCCAAGAACACGCCGGCCCGGTAGACCATCCGCCCCTGGTGGGCGAGGCGGGTGCCGCCGTCGGGCAGGGTGCCTGCCATGTTGGCGTACTGGGGGCAGATGGAGAGCTGGCCGCGCACGCAGAAGTAGCAGCGGCCGCAGGGTGGCCGGAGCGTGAGGATGACCTTGTCGCCCTCGGCGAGGCCGGTGACGCCGGCGCCCAGCGCCTCGACGATGCCGCCGGCCTCGTGGCCGAGGATCGACGGGTAGGCGCAGGGCAGGCTGCCGTCGACGAAGTGCAGGTCGGAGTGGCACACCCCGCAGTGCTGCACCCGCACGAGGACCTCGCCCTCGCCCGGCTTCTCGATCTCGACGTCGTCGACGACCTGCAGGTCGTCGACCCCCTCCAGCAGCGCGGCTCGCATGGCGGCGGACCGTATCCGGTGCTCTAACGTGCGCGCCCATGGCCGTCAGCGCGTACATCCTCATCAAGACCGAGGTCGGCAAGGCCGCCCAGGTGGCCTCCGAGGTCGGCGCCATCGACGGCGTCGTCTCGTCGGAGGACGTCACCGGCCCGTACGACGTGATCGCCCGCGCCGAGGCCGACAACGTCGACGACCTCGGGAAGATGGTCGTCTCCAAGGTGCAGATGATCGACGGGATCACCCGGACGCTCACCTGCACCGTGGTCCACCTCTGAGGATGGGCGTCCGGCTCGACCAGGTGAACCTGGTCGTGCGCGACACCGACGCGTCGGCGTCGTTCTACGAGCGGCTGGGCGTGCGGTTCGAGACGGCCGGCCCGGCGGCGTGGCGGCCCCACCACCGGAACGGCACCGTCGACGAGGGCGCCCACGTCGACCTCGACAGCCCCGCCTTCGCGTCCGTGTGGGCGGGCGGCTGGCCCGACGAGCCGGGCACCGTCCTCGTCTTCCGCACCGACACCCGCGAGGAGGTCGACGACCTCTACGCCGAGCTGACGGCTGCCGGCCACCCCGGGCGGCGCCCGCCGTGGGACGCGTTCTGGGGCGCCCGCTTCGCCCTCGTCTCCGATCCCGACGGCAACGCCGTCGGGATCATGAGCCCGGTCGACGGCGCACACCGGTCGGCGCCGCCCGACCCGTCGACCTTCGCCTAGCCCCCGGAGCCCACCAGCAGGGCTCGGATGCCGAGGCCCATGAGGAACAGGCTGCCGAGTCCGTAGAGCAGGTGGAGGCGGTGGGCCATCTGCTGGCGGTAGCTGTAGAGGATGGCCACGGCGATGATCGCCACGAAGCCGTAGAACATGTGGAACTGGGCGGGTTCGTAGCCCTCGACCTGCATGGCGGCGACGCCGAGGCCGACCTGGACGAAGATCGTCACCTGGGCGGCGATCACGCTCCACCACATCGCCCGGGTGCGCAGCGACGGCAGCCGGGCGGCGGCGAGGACCCACAGGCCCACGAAGCCGTTCCCGATGATCATCAGCCACGCCCAGCCGACGTGGAGGTCGCGCAGCACCACGAGGGGTGGACGCTAGAGCCTCACCCGAGGTTTGTCGCGTTCCGGGTCGTGACGACCCGCAACGCGACGACGTTCGGTGATCAGGCGTTCTGGGCGGCCGCCTGCATGGCCTGGGCCTCGGCGTAGGCCTCGGCGGAGGCGTCGACGAGGTCCTGGATCTCCTCCTCGTTGAAGCCCGCGAGGGAGCGGAACTTCCGGGCGAGGTGGACGGGGTTCTCCTCGGACTCGCCGCGGAAGCCGCCGAAGGAGAACAGCTTGTCGACCGCCCGCTGGAACTCGAGGGCGGTCTTCTGGCGGTCGGGGTCGTTGGCGGTGATGCGCCGGAGCCAGTCGGAGCCCATCTTCACGTGGGTGACCTCGTCGGCGAGCATCCAGTCCTCGCAGAAGTAGAGGACGGGGTCGGTGGTCTGGTCGCCGAACTCGCGCATGGTGTTGAACACGTCGATGGCGAGGCCCTCGAGCGCCCGGTTGACGCCGCAGAGGCGCAGCACGGGGTCGGTGTTGCAGCCGGCCTCGTAGAGCAGCGTCTGCTCCGCGAACTCGCCGATCTCGCTGCCCATGTGCTCGCTGAGCTTCACGGAGATCTCGACGTGGCGGGCCTCGTCCCACGCCTGGCGGGCCATGTCGAGCTTCAGCTCGAACGGCGCCTCGTCGGCGCCCTTCCCGGTCGGGAAGTCCCAGCACGTGCGGC
>DATLFW010000467.1:0-3197 GCA_035540775.1 Acidimicrobiia bacterium | reverse complement strand
GCTCCTCCTCGTCCACGGCACCTACACGCGCGCCGACGAGAACTGGGGATGGAACTACGCCCGCATCCTCCCGGAGCAGGGTTGGGACGTCTGCACCGTCGACCTCCCCGACCGCTCGATGGGCGACATCCAGGTGCAGGCCGAGTACGTCGTCCACGCCGTCCGGCGCATCACCGCCCTGACCGGCGAGCAGGTCGACGTGATGGGGCACAGCCAGGGTGGCCTCCAGCCGCGGTGGGCCGTGAAGTGGTGGCCCGACGTTCGTGCCGCCGTCGACGACCTCGTGATGCTCGGCACGCCGAACCATGGCACGGCTCCCGCACAGGGCGTCGGGCTGTTCGGGCGCTGCCACCCGTCGTGCTGGCAGATGGCGCCGGGGTCGGCCTTCCTCGAGGCGCTGAACCGCGACGACGAGACGCCGGGCGACGTCTCCTACACCTCCGTCTACAGCCTCAACGACGAGCTGGTGCAGCCCGCCTATCCGGAGGCGACGGCCGCCCTCGACGGCGCCAGCAACGTGCTGATGCAGGAGCTCTGCCCGGGTCGCCCGGTCGAGCACGTCCAACTCGTCGGCGACGCTGCCGTCGCCGCCGTGGTGCTCGATGCCCTCACGGGCGCCGGCCCGTTCAACCGCTCGCGCTTCACCATCAGTGCGTGCGCCGGGACGTGGTTCGCAGACGGCGACGCCGACCTGTTCCTGCGCCTGGCCCGCGAGTTCCGGCTCCCGCCGAACCAGTGGAACACGACCGCCGAGCCCGAACTCGCCTGCTACGCGCAGCCCACGGGCTGTGCCGGTGCGTCAGGCCGTGCTGTCGGCGGTCGTGGCCTCGACCACCGGCCGGGGCGCCACCCATAGCAGCCAAGCGGCGCCGAGCAGGCCGCTGGCCAGCGAGCCGACGAACACGCCGATCTTGGCTTCCTCCAACAGCACGTTGACGTGTCCGTGGACGGCGGGGAACGACAAGGCGGCGATGAACAGTGCCACGGTGAACCCGACGCCGCCGAGGATGCCGACGCCGACGACGTGCCGCGACCCGACGCCGACCGGAAGGCGACCGATTCCGATGCGGGCGGCGGCGAGCGTGGCGATCGTGATGCCCACCGTCTTTCCGACCAGCAGGCCAGCGGTCACCCCCCAGGTGACGGGTGAGCTGAGGGCGTCGCCGAGGACGCCTCCACCCAGTTCCACCCCGGCGTTGGCCAGGGCGAAGATCGGGACGATCAGGAAGCTCGACCAGGGTGCGAGCCGGTCCTCGAGCGTGTGGAGGACGTCGCGCCCCTTGACCGGGTGGGCCGGCGTGATGAGGCCAAGGATCACCCCGGCGATGGTGGCGTGGACGCCCGACTCGAGCATGGCGTACCAGGCGACCGCGCCGACGGGCACGTAGGCGAGGATCGACGGGATGCCGATCCGGCGCATCAGGCCCACGGCGCCGAGAGCGGCGAAGGCCGTGAGCAGCCAGCCGACGGAGAGGTCGGCCGTGTAGAAGATGGCGATGATGACGATCCCGCCGATGTCGTCGGCGACGGCGAGGGTGAGGAGGAAGATCTTCAGCCCCGTCGGAACCCGCCGACCGAGGAGGGTGAGGATCCCGACGGCGAAGGCGATGTCGGTGGCCACCGGGATGCCCCAGCCGTCGCTGCCGGCGCCGCCACCGTTCAGGGCGAAGTAGATCCCGGCGGGGACGATCATCCCGCCGAGGGCGGCGAAGATCGGGAGAGCGGCCGTGCGGGGGTCACGCAGCTCGCCGGTCACCGCTTCACGTTTGATTTCCAAGCCCACGACGAAGAAGAAGATCGTCATGAGGGCGTCGTTCACCCAACCCTCGAGCGGCTCCGAGATGTGGATGGGTCCGACGTCGAAGGTGACGATGCGGGTCCACAGGTCGTGGTACGAGTCGCCGAAGGGCCCGTTCGCCCAGGCGATGGCGACGACGGCGGCGGCGACCAGGACGAGACCGCCGGCCGCCTCGATCTCCATGAAGCGCTGGACGGGCGTGACGACCACGCGGCGGACGTGGTGACGGACGGTCTTGGTGCGAGCGGCGGCTGACACGGCCGCACACTCTAGGAGCGCCGCGCGCGATCGCTCCGCTCGGGAGCGCCCGAATCGATGGGGTCGGAGCGGCGTGTCACGATGGGCGTCGTGAGCACCGCACACCCCACCGAGATCGGTCCCGAAGAGGCGCAGCGGATGGCGGCCGAGGGCGCCTTCCTCCTCGACGTTCGCGAGCCCCACGAGTGGCACGTCGGCCACGTCGAGGGCGCCGTGCACATCCCGATGCGGATGCTCGACGCCCGCCAGGGCGAGCTGCCCGGCGACCGGCCCATCGTCGCCGTGTGTCGCTCGGGCGCCCGCTCGGGGCGGGTTGCCGAGGCCCTGCGGCAGGCGGGATACGACGCCGTCAACCTGGCCGGTGGCCTCCAGGCCTGGGTGGCCGTCGACCTCCCCCTCGTCGCCGACGACGAGTTCACCGACCCCCACGTCGCCTGACCGCCCCCGTTCTTGGCCCTTTGGCCGAGACTATGTGCCGGTTTCGAGGCCAAGTTCGGCGACGGGGCGGCGGCGGGCGACGGCCGACACGGTGACGGCCGCCGTCAGTGTCGCCGCCAGCGAGAAGGCCCAGCCCCAGGCGAAGCCCAGGTGGTCGGCGAGGACGCCGAACACGAGAGGGCCGGTCACCGCCCCGAGGTAGATGCCGGTCTGGGTGACGCCCGTCGCGGCGGCGGGCGCCTCGGCGTGGCGTGACACGACCGACAGGTTGAACAGCCCCGGCCAGCCCCAGCCGAGCCCGTAGGCGAGCAGGGTGCCGGGGACGGCGAGGGTTGTGGTGTGAGCAGCCAGGAGCCCGAACCCGAGCGCCCCGCCGGCGAGCATCCACCCGACGGTGGGCAGCGCGTCGGAACGTCCCATGCGGTCGGTGACGACGCCCCCGGCGACCCGGGCCGCCAGCCCGGTGACGGCGCCGGCGGCGAAGAGGAGACCGGCCGCCCCTTCCGCCATCCCGGCGTCGACGGCGGAGGCGACCAGGAACGCCCCCAACGTGTTGGCGGGGGCGGCGCCGAGTCCGCCCGCGACGGCCAGCACCCGGAGGTCGCCCGACCGGCGGGCTCGGTCCTCCTGCGTCTTGGGGGAGTTCTGCTCGTATTGCGGATACAAGTCCCCCAAGACGGGAGGGGGCGGGACGGTGGCGAGC
>DATLFW010000466.1:0-5727 GCA_035540775.1 Acidimicrobiia bacterium | reverse complement strand
ACACGGGATGCCACATCCGCGAGGCAGGTTCGACGGCCGTCCAAGAACTCGCCTTCACCCTTGGGAACGGCTTCGCGTACGTCGAGCAGGCGATGGCGTCCGGCCTCGCCGTCGACGACTTCGCGCCGCGCCTCTCCTTCTTCTTCAACGCCCACGTCGATTTCTTCGAGGAGATCGCCAAGTACCGGGCGGCCCGCCGGATCTGGGCGCGGTGGATGCACGATCGCTATGGGGCTCGCGACCCTCGCTCGCTCCGGATGCGCTTCCACACCCAGACCGCCGGTGTCTCCCTCACCGCCCAGCAGCCCGAGGTCAACATCGTGCGGACGGCCATCGAGGCGCTGGCCGGTGTGCTCGGCGGAACCCAGAGCCTCCACACCAACTCGATGGACGAGGTGCTGGCGCTCCCGAGCGACAAGGCGGCCCGGATCGCCCTGCGCACGCAGCAGGTGATTGCTCACGAGACGCGCATCCCGCACGTCGCCGACCCGCTCGGCGGGTCGCACTTCGTGGAGGCCCTCACCGACGAGGTGGAGCGCCAGGCGGAGGAGATCTTCGCCCACGTCGACGACCTCGGCGGGGGGTCGATGGTCGAGGGCGTGCTGCGCGGCATCGAGAACGGCTGGTTCATGGGGGAGATCGCCGAGGCGGCCTACCGCCTCGAGCGCAAGCTCAACGACGGCCGGCACATCGTGGTGGGTGTCAACGCCTTCACCGAGGGCAACGACGAGCCGCCGCCCCCGATCCTTCGCATCGGGCCCGAGGTCGAGGAGCGACAGATCAAGCGCCTCGAGCAGGTGCGGGCCGACCGCGACGACGACGCCGTTCGAACGACCCTCGAACGTCTGCGTGCCGACGCGGCCGAGCCCGACCTCAACCTGGTGCCGGGGCTCATCGACGCGGTGCGGGCCTACGCCTCGCTCGGCGAGATCATCGGCGCCTTGGCCGACGTCTGGGGCCGCTACGTCGAAGACCCCGTGATCTAGCTAGAGCAGGCCGAGTTCTGCCTCGACCCCTGTGGTGATGCCGATCAGCTCCTGGACGGTCTGGTCGCTGCCGCCCGCCATGACCTGCATCGTCAAGCCCTCGGTCACCGCTCCGCCCCGGGTCATGTTGCGGATGTGGTCGTCCTCCTGGACGATGCGGTAGAGCTCGGGGAGCAGGCCCTCGACGACCATCATCCCCTCACCGTTGGAGGCGAAGTACTCCCGGTGAGCGACGATCCGACCTTCCTTGGCGAGCTCCTCGAAGTAGCCGAGCGCTTGGCCGAAGGCCTCGAGTGCCATCGCCTCGCGCCCCTTCGCCACCCGGTCCCAGCGGATCACGATTGCTCCGGTCCGTGCCATGGTGTCCTCCTCCGCCGCCCGGTCTCGGGCGGTCCCGGAGTCCACTCTCTTGGCCCGTCCCCCGGCGGGCCAGGGGACGTTCCCGTCACCTGGGGCTCAGGCGGACAGAAGCTTCGCCGTGACCTCGCCGACCTCGACGAGCGCCGCCCGTGACGCCTCGGAGATGGCCGGCACCTGGATGAACGTGTGGATGAGGTCGGGGTAGTGCAGGTGGCGCACGTCGACGCCCGCCGCTTCGAGGCGCTCCACGTAGGCGAAGTTCTGGTCGCGGAACGGGCAGTACCCGGCGCTGACGACGACGGCCGGGGCCACCCCCGCCAGATCGACGTCGATCGGGGAGCGGTGGTGGGGGGCCATGGCGTCGGGGTCCTGCGCATAGTTCGCGATGAACCAGTCGACCGTCGCCCGTTCGAGCACGTAGCCGACGGCGTTCTCGGTCATCGACGGGCGGTCGCACCCCTCGTCGACCCAGGGGTAGATGAGGACCTGCGCCGCCATCGCCGGTGCGCGCCCGTCACGGGCGTCGACCGAGAGGGAGGCCGTGAGGAGGCCGCCAGCCGAGTCGCCACCCACAGCGATGCGGGTGGGGTCGGCGCCCAGGGACTCGGCGCGGTCGGCCGTCCACTCGAAGATGGCGAGGGCATCGTCGTGGGCGGCGGGGTACGGATGCTCGGGTGCCAGGCGGTACTCCGCCGAGAGCACGTTGCACCCCGACGCCGACGCCAGAATGGCGCAGGTGGCGTCGTGCGATTCGATGCTTCCGATGACGAAGCCTCCGCCGTGGAAGAAGAGGAGGAGCGGTTGCCCGTCGGCATCGGCCGGCCGGTACATCCGCGCCCGGTGACCGGCCGCTTCCAGATCGTCCACGGCGACGTCGTCGGGGCGGGGGTTCATGGCGCCGTACGCGTCGTACGCGGCCCGGGCTTCCTCGGGCGTGGACTCGTGCGTCTTGGCGCCGCCGAGCGAGTTGATCGCCTCGATCATGACGGCGAGTTGAGGGTCGAGAGGCACTTCCTCCTCCTTCCAGGCGCCCCGAGCCTTGCAGGGAACACCCGTCGCCCGCCAACATCGGCGTCGTGGAGGGTGAGGGCGAGGAGAGCGAAGCGAGGGGCACACCCCTGGAGGAGCTGCGACCCCTCGCGATCCAGGAGGTCGAACTCGCTCCCGGGCTCCACCACCTCGAGATCTACACGTTGCAAGGGCTGCTCACCCTCCTCTGGCACGGTCCCCGCGACGCCGAGGCGGTCGTGGTGGCCGGTGGAGGAGGGATGGGTGGTCTCCTCGGCCCGGCCCGGGGGCTGTACCACGACCTCGGCGAGGGGCTGGCGGACGAAGGGATCGGCACCATTCGCGTCGACTGGCGGAAGCCGAACGACCTGTCGCGCTGTTCGCACGACATGGCGGCGGCCGCCGAACTGGCGGCCGTCCAAGGGGCGCGGCGGTTCGTCACGATGGGGCACAGCTTCGGGGGTGCCGTCGCCGTGCGGGTGGCGGTGGCCTTCGAGGGCCTCGTGCGAGGCGTCGTGACCCTGGCGACCCAGTCGGCCGGGTGCGAGCAGGCCGCGGGGATCGGGGAGCGGCCGCTCCTGATGTTCCACGGCGAGGACGACGAGATCCTCCCCGTGGTGGTGAGCGAACAGGTCCGGATGCTCGCCGGGACGGGCGAGCTCGTGGTGCTGCCCGGGACGGGCCACCTGCTCACCGAGGCGTCGGGGGAGATCAGGGAACGCTTGTCGACGTGGATCCCCTCGGTGCTCGCCGGTTGACGATCGCACCCGGGGGAGCGTGTGGCGCCTGGCGCCGGGGTATCAGCCCGCCATGCCGGATCACGACACCCTCACCACGCAGCCATCCGGAGGGTCGGACGAAGCCGCGTCGAAGCCCGAATCGGAGCGCGAGCGGCAGGAGGACTTCCGCGAGATCCTCGAGGGTCTGCGCACGACCCTCCCGGGCATCCAGGTGGTGTTCGGCTTCCTCCTCATCGTGCCGTTCCAGGCCGCCTTCGCCGACCTCGACGGCGTCGAGACGGGGCTCTACATGACCGCCTTCCTGAGCGCCGCCGTCGCTTCCGCACTGCTGATCGCGCCGAGCGCCCTCCAGCGGCTGCACTGGCTCGACGGCCACCGGGAGCACGACGAGACGGTGATCCGCCAGTCGGTCGTCATCACGGTGGCGGGGACGGCGGCGATGGCCGTCAGCCTGGTGTCGGGTGCGGCGCTCGTGGTGACGGTGGTGCTCGACGGCATCGTGGTCCCACTGGTGAGCGCCGCCGTGGCGATCGTCGTCCTCTTCGCCTGGTTCGGCCTCTCCTTCACGGCGCACTCCAACGACGGCTAAGCCGGGCCGGTAGCCTCGCCGTCCGTGACGGGCGAGCGACCAGACGACACACCGACGATCACCGCCCCCATGGTGGCGCGATCGCACCACCTGGCCGAGCCGCGGTGGTCGCGTGACGGCCGCTTCGTCGCCTGGGTCGACTCCTTCGACGGGCGGTGCGACCTGATGGTCGCTCCACCCGACGGGTCCGGCCCGGCGGTGCGGGTCACTGCCGACGTGCCCGCCAAGTCGGTGGCGTCGTACGGCGGAGGCGCCTTCGACTGGGCCGAAGACTCGCTCGTCTACGCCGCTCGCGACGGAGTGCTGGTCGCGGTGGCACGGACCGGCGGGCCCGTCACCATCCTGAGCCGTGACGGGCGGGCGTCGGCGCCGAGCGTGTCGCCCGACGGCACCCGGGTGGCATTCGTGCTCGAGCGCTCCGACGCTTGCGACATCGCTGTCGTCCCGCTCGACGGTTCGGCCTGGCCCGTGCGGCTGTCGGCCGGGGCCGACTACACCTTCGACCCGTCGTGGTCGCCCGACGGGCGCACCGTCGTTTGGCACGAGTGGGACTTCCCGAACATGCCGTGGGACGAGTCGCGCATCGCGGCGCGGCGCGTCGACGGCGTGGTCGTCGAGGGTGGCGTCGAGGCCGTGTACGCGCAACGGGGGACGGCGACCGGACAGCCTCGCTTCTCCCCAGACGGCTCACACGTGGCGTTCACGTGTGATGCCACCGGCTGGAACGTCGTGTGGACGGCCCGGCCGGACGGGTCGAAGGCCGGACCGGTGGCCAAGGATCACGCCGAGCACGCTCAGCCGACCTGGGGCCCGGGCCAGCGCTCGTTCGCCTGGTCGCCCGACGGACGGTGGCTGGCGGTCGCCCGCAACGACGCCGGGTTCGGCGACCTGAGCGTCGTTCCGGTCGGGCGGGGCCGGCCGCGGGAACTGGCACGCGGGTGGCACGTCGGCCTCGACTGGAGCACGAGGGGGCTGGTGTCGGCCCGATCGGCGCCGGGGCTGCCGACCGAGATCGTGGTGACCGACCCCGCTTCGGGCGTCGCCCGTTCCATCGCCCGGGGGGCGGCGGCCGGGTTCGAGCACGCCCGGCTGCCCGACCCCGAGCCCGTCGAGTGGCGGGGCGACGACCGCCGGCCCGTGCATGGCCTGCTGTGGCGGCCGCGCGCGGGGTCGTCGGCAGCGCCAGCGCGCCGGCGGCCGCCGATGCTGGTGATGATCCACGGTGGTCCGACGGGGCAGGCGACGGCGTCGTGGAATGCCCGCATCGACTTCTTCCGCGATCGTGGGTGGGCAGTGCTGACCCCGAACTACCGCGGGTCGACGGGATACGGCCGGGAGTACGCCCAGGCGTTGGTGGGGCGCTGGGGTGATCTCGACGTGGCAGACACTGCTGCAGGCATCCGACATGCGGCCGCCGAGGGGTGGTGCGACCCGGACCGGGTGGCGGTGATGGGCGGCAGCGCCGGGGGGTTCACCGTGCTGCTGGTCTGTGCCCACCACGGCGACCTGGTGCGAGCCGGGGTCGACCTCTACGGCGTGACCGACCTCTTCGACCTGGCGGAGACCACGCACCGCTTCGAATCACGGTACCTCGACCGGATCGTCGGGGTGTTGCCCGACGACGCCGACCGCTACCGCGCCAATTCACCGGTCACGCACGCCGGGCAGATCCGCACCCCGCTCCTCGTCCTCCAAGGCGACGACGACCCTGCCGTACCCCTCGAACAGGCCCGGGCGATCGTGGCGGCCGTGCAGGGTGCCGGTGGGGAGGTCGAGTACCACGTCTACGAGGGCGAGGGTCACGGCTGGTCGAGTCCCGAAACGGTGGAGGACGAGTTGGAGCGGGTCGAGCGGTTTCTCACCCGCCACGTTCTGCAGCGATGAGTGTCGAGACGGCGTTCCAGGGACCGGCGAAGGGCGCCGATCGGGCCGTCTTGCTGGCGCACGGAGCGGGGACCGACATGCACGCCGCCGCCCTGACGGTCGTGGCCGACGCGTTGGCGGCAGCGGGCGTCCCCGTGATGCGGTTCAACTTCCCCTACCG
>DATLFW010000465.1:0-5156 GCA_035540775.1 Acidimicrobiia bacterium | reverse complement strand
GTGCAGGGATATGCGCGGTTCGAGAGGCCAAGTTCGTTGTCGCTCCGTTGCTGGACCTGATCACCAAGGAGGAGGTCGACATCTACGAGGTGGCCTTGGCGCGCATCGTCGACGCCTACCTGGCCGAACTCGAACGGATGGACGGCCTCGACCTCGAGATGGCCACAGAGTTCCTCCTCATCGCGGCCACCCTGGTCGAGCTGAAGGCGCGCCGCCTCCTTCCCATCCACGGCGACGTCGAGATCGACGAGGAGCTCCTGTTCGAAGAGCGCGACCTGCTCCTCGCCCGCCTGCTCGAGTGCAAGACGTTCAAGGACGCGGCCGCCGCCATCGAGCGCCTGCGTGAGCGCGCCCGGCTCAGTGTCCCCCGCACGGCTGGTCCCGAGGAGCCGTTCGCTTCCATGGCGCCCGACCCGCTCGACCGGGTCACGCTCGAGCAGTTCGTGGCGGCTGCCGGTCGCGCCTTCACTCCACGGCCGGTGCCCGAGGTCTCCCTCCACCACGTCACGCCGATTCGGGTGACGGTTCGGGAGGCGATCGACCGGGTGCTCGATCGTCTCCCGGAGCGGGGCTCCTTGACCTTCCGCCGGTTGACGGCCGGAGCCAGGGAGCGCATCGACGTGGTCGTCACGTTCCTGGCCGTCCTCGAGCTGTACAAGCGGGGGATCGTCGAGATCGACCAGCCGACGGTGTTCGGCGATCTCGTGGTGAGCCGCGCCGAAGCCGACGGCCCCCTCGACCTCGGCGGTCTCGACGAATGGGACGAGGCGGTGCTCGACGACGAGGACGAGGGCGCGGACGAGGACGACGCCGTGCTGGCCGGCGAGTTCGACGACGACCCTCGCAACGACGCACCTGACGAGTTCGCGGCGCCGGTACCGGCGAGCACGGAGGCAGGAGAGGGATGAGCGAAGGACACGACGCCGACCGCACCGTCGTGCGGGCCATCGAGGCGGTCCTGATGGCCTCGCCCGAGCCCGTCGAAGCATCGGTCCTCGCCCAACTCCTCGAGCTCCCGAAGAAGGAGGTCGAGGCGGCCTGCGAGGCACTCGTGTCGGAGTACGCCGACGCCGGGAGAGGCTTCGTGGTCGTGGCAGTCGCCGGGGGCTACCGGTTCCAGACGCACCCCGAGATGGCGCCCTACGTGGAGCGATACGTCCTCGACGGCCAGCAGACGCGGCTGTCGCCGGCCGCCCTCGAGACGCTGGCGATCGTGGCCTACAAACAGCCGGTCTCCCGCGCCCAGATGGCCGCCATTCGGGGCGTCAACGTCGACCGCACGGTCACGACCCTCCTCGAGCGTGGCTACATCGAGGAGGTGGGTCGCGACCCTGGCCCCGGCAACGCCGTCCTGTACGGCACGACCCGGGAGTTCCTCGAGCATCTCGGTCTCGACTCCGTCGCTTCGCTCCCGCCCCTCCACGAGTTCGTGCCCGGTGCAGAGACCGTCGAGGTGTTGGAGAAGGCCCTCCTCGGGCGCTCGCCGTCGGCCGACGCCGCCGAGGTCGCCGACACGGCGGGGCCCGACGAGGCCGGCGCTTCCGGGGTTTGACCCCGACCGAGGGCGAGCGCCTCCAGAAGGTCCTGGCTCGCGCCGGCTTCGGGTCGCGCCGGGCCTGCGAAGGACTCATCGCCGCGGGACGGGTGGCCGTCGACGGCGAGGTCGCCGAACTGGGCCGGCGCGTCGATCCCGAGCGGGCGCGAGTGACCGTCGACGGCGTCCTGGTGCCGACCCGCGCCGACCTCGTCTACTACCTGCTGAACAAACCGCCCGGGGTCATCTCCACCGCCCGCGACACCCACGACCGGCCCACGGTGGTCGACCTCGTGCCGGCCGAGCCCCCGGTCGTTCCTGCTGGCCGCCTCGACGCCGACACCGAGGGACTCCTCGTGCTCACCAACGACGGCGACCTCGTCTACACGCTGACGCATCCGAGTCACGGCGTGGAGAAGGCGTACCTCGCGGAGGTCGAAGGGGTCCCGTCACGCGGGGTGCTGCGCACGCTCCGGCAAGGGGTCGAACTCGAAGACGGCGTGACGGCGCCGGCCCGCGTTGCCCTTCTCCAAGAGCGCGGCACCGTCGCGGCCCTCGAGATCGTGATCCACGAGGGGAGGAACCGGCAGGTGCGTCGGATGTGCGAGGCGGTCGGGCATCCGGTGCGGCGGCTGGTGCGCCTCCGGATCGGGCCCGTCGCCGACCCCGAGCTCGCCCCGGGCGCCTGGCGACCGCTGACGAGCGACGAGGTGCGGGCGCTCTACGAGGCGGGAGCGAGTGAGACAACGGGTACCGGAGCGGACGGGGACGGCGAGTAACCTCCGCCGTCGTGAACTTCCTGGCCCTCCGAGGCGCCATCACCATCGACGCCGACACCCGCGACGAGGTTGTCGAGAAGACCCAGCGGCTGGTGTCGACGATGATCGAGCGCAACGACCTCGCCCACGACGACATCGTGAGCGTCATCTTTACGGCCACCGACGACATCCGCTCGGAGTTCCCGGCCACCGCCGCTCGCGGTCTCGGCCTCGGCGACGTCCCGTTGCTCTGTGCCCGAGAGCTCGGCATCGAGCACGGAACGCCGCTCTGCATCCGCGTCCTCATGCACGTCACCACCTCGAAGCAGCGGAGCGAGTTGTCGCACGTCTACCTCGACGGGGCCCGGGCCCTGCGGGACGATCTCCCGGAGTAGCCGATGGGCGACCACGTCGGCATCGTCGGCACCGGCCTCATCGGGGGGTCGCTCGCCCGGGCCTTCGTCCGGGCCGGGTACGAGGTGCGCGGGTACGACCGCGACGAGACGCGGTTGAAGGTGGCGATCGCCGAGGGAGTCGTGTCGTCGGGCCACACCGAGATCGCCGAGGTGGCGGCCGACGCCGACCTGGTGGTGGTCGCCCTCCCGGTCAGTTCGGTCGCCGAGGCCGTCGTCGCCGCCCTCGACGCCGGGGCTGCGGTCGTCACCGACGTCGGATCGGTGAAGGCTCCGATCGTGCGAGCCGTCGAGCAGGCCCGTCCCGACGAGGCCGCCCGCTTCGTCGGCGGCCACCCCATGGCCGGCTCCGAGCAGGAAGGACTGAGTGGCGCCGACCCCGACCTCTTCCAGGGCGCCACGTGGGTGCTCACGCCGACGCCGACGACCGATCCCGGTGCCTTCGCCAAGGTGCGTACCCTCGTGGGGAGCCTCGGCGCCGACGTGCTCGCGGTCGAGCCCGACCACCACGACGCCCTGGTCGCCGTCGTCAGCCACGTGCCCCACCTGGCCGCCGGCACCCTCATGCTCATGGCCGCACGTGAGGCCCACGACGCCTCGGCGCTCCTGCGTCTCGCCGCTGGCGGGTTTCGCGACATGACCCGGATCGCCGCCGGTCACCCAGGAATCTGGCCCGACATCTGCGTCGAGAACCGCGATGCCATCGTCGCCGCCCTCGACGCCTTCCTGGAGCAGCTCACGGCGATGCGCTCGGCCGTGGCCGCCGGCGATCGCACGCATCTGCTCCAGACGCTGGAGGCGGCGCGGGAGGCGAGGGTCAACCTTCCGGCGGGCGCGACGACGGCCGACCGCCTCGTCGAACTGCGCATTCCGGTTCCCGACCGACCGGGCGTCCTCGCCGAGGTGACGACGTTGGCCGGCCAGCAAGGGGTGAACATCGTCGACCTCGAGATCGCGCACTCGGTCGAGGGCGCGGCCGGTGTGCTCGTCGTGATGGTGGCGGCCGACGCGTCCGACCGGTTCGGCGCCGCGCTTGAGGAGAAGGGCTACCGCCTCTCGAAGCGGGTGGTCGAATGACCGTGCACCTCGACGACGTGCTCGCGATCGAAGGTCCGCGTCCGGTGCGCGGCGTCGTGCGCGTCCCCGGCGACAAGTCGGTCTCGCACCGTGCCCTGATGCTGGCGGCGGTGGCCGACGGGCGCTCCACCATCCGCAACCTGGCGACGGGCGACGACGTCGACCGGACGCGCAGCGCCGTGGAGGCGTTCGGCATCCGGGCGCGTCACCGCCCCTCCGGCGAGGTGCGCGTGAACGGTGGGGGCTGGGGAGCGCTTCGTGAACCGGAGCACGTCGTCGACTGCGGGAACTCCGGGACCGGCATCCGCCTCTTCCTCGGTCTCCTCGCCGGTGGCGACGGCCACGTCGTCCTCACCGGCGATGCCTCCATCCGGCGCCGCCCGATGGGTCGGGTGGTCGAGCCGCTTCGGCGCATGGGAGCGCACATCGACGGCCGTGACGGAGGCAACCTCGCCCCGCTCGCCGTGCGCGGTGCGACCCTCCAAGGTGTCCGGCACGAGCTTCCGGTGGCGAGCGCGCAGGTCAAGTCCGCCATCCTGCTCGCCGGGCTTCGAGCGGAGGGCGTGACGGAGGTGGTGGAACCCGCCCAGAGCCGCGATCACACGGAGCGGATGCTCGTCAGCCTCGGTTTGCCGGTCGAGCGCGGCGCCGATGGGGTGCGGATCACGGCGGCCGACGTTCCGGCCTTCGATCTCGACGTGCCCGGGGACCCGTCGTCGGCGGCCTTCCACCTCGTCGCCGCCCTCGTCACCCCCGACTCCGAAGTGACGGTCGAAGACGTGTTGCTCAATCCGACCCGCGTGGCGTTCGTCGACGTCCTCGAGCGGATGGGAGGACGGATCGCCATGGAAGTGACCGGCGAGTCGGGCGGCGAACCGGTCGGGCGGATCACGGCGTCGTCGTCGGTGCTCCACGGCACCGAGATCGCCGGCGACGAGATCCCCCGGGTGATCGACGAGATCCCGGCGATCGCCGTGGCGGCCGCCTTCGCCTCCGGCGACACCGAGGTCCGCGACGCCGCCGAGCTCCGCGTGAAGGAGACCGACCGGATCGGCGCCGTCGAGCAGGAGCTCTCCCAGATGGGGATCGCCGTCGAGGTGCGGGCCGACGGCTTCACCGTCCGGGGCGGGAGCCCCCGGGCCGGCCAGTTCAAGTCGCACGGCGACCACCGCATCGCGATGGCCGCGGCCGTGGCGGCGAACGCCTGCCCCGGCCAGTCGGTCGTCAAGGGATGGCGGGCCGTGGCGTCGTCGTATCCGGGGTTCGGCGACGACTTCGCTTCCCTCCTCCCGGCGCGATGACCCCGCCGCTCGTCGCCATCGACGGCCCAGCCGGGTCCGGGAAGTCGACCGTCTCGCGTGAACTGGCCCGCCG
>DATLFW010000464.1:0-2297 GCA_035540775.1 Acidimicrobiia bacterium | reverse complement strand
GGCAGGGCGACGCGCCCGAACGGCTCGAGCGCCAGGTTCGCGAGCATCCGGTGGTCGGCTGCCCGGACCTCACGAAGCACCTCACCGCTCTCCAGCGGTCCGAGCGGGCCCGGCGCGACCTCCGACGCCTGGAGAACCGCGTCGAGGCTCGCAGCGACACCCTGGCCCGCCGCTTCGACCGCGTCCTCGACGTCCTCAGTGGACGGGGATACGTTGCCGACTGGTCGCTCACGGCGGGCGGCGAGACCTTGAGCCGGATCTACTCGGAGTTCGACCTCCTCGTGGCGGAGGCGCTCACCGGGGGCCTCCTCGACGGGCTCGACCCGCCCGCGTTCGCGGCGGTCGTGTCGATGTTCACGTACGAGTTCCGAGGCCAGGCGGCGGCGCCACCCCGCTGGCCGACGCCCGAGGTCGCCCGGCGGGCCCGTGCCATCGAGGGGCTGTGGCGGTCGCTGGCAGCCGAGGAGAACGCTGTCGGCCTGCCCGAGACCCGCCCGCCGGACCCTGGGTTCGCCGATCTCGTCCACGAGTGGGCGACCGGGAGTGAACTCGAGGACCTCATCGGCGACGACGACCTGACAGGCGGCGACTTCGTCCGCAACATGAAGCAGCTGATCGACCTCCTCCGCCAGATCGGCGATGCGGCCGGCGACCCCGGCACGGCCCGGACGGCCCGGTCGGCGGCCGACCGCCTCTTCCGCGGCGTGGTGGAGGCGTCCGCCCGGGTCTCGGTGTGATCGAACGCGGGGCTCCGTGGGGGGAACCGGTCGCCGGCATCCGCCCTCGGGTCGTCGACGGCGACGACGCCGCCCTGGCGGCCGCCCTCGAGGCCAGCTCGCCCCAGGACCTCTTCGTGTACCGACCCGACGAGCCGAGTGACTTCGCTCGATGCCTCGGCCTCGGCGACGGGTCGCCTCGCGGCAACGCCGAACCGATGCAGGCGCTCCCGGTCGACCTGCTGGCGGTCGAGGGGCTCGGCGTGGCGGTCAACGCGGTCGTGATCGGCGCTCCGCCCGACCGGATCCGGTGGACGACCCCGTCGTTCGCCATCACCGTCGAGATCGACGGCCGGCCCGCCATGGCAGCCGCCGGGCAGACGGTCGTGGTGGCGAGCGGCCAGTTCGTCCGGGGCTGTGACGTCGTCCCTCGCGGCCATCCCGGCGACGGGTGGGCCGAGGTCCAGGTCTACGCCATGCCGCGCGGCCAGCGGGCCGAGATGCGCCGACGCCTCGTCCAGGGCGGCCACGTGCCGCACCCCGGCATCGAGCAGCGGCGGGGCCGGGAACTCGTGGTCCGCACGTCGCGTCCGGTTCCCGTGACCATCGACGGCCTGCCCCGGGGGCGGGCCCGCGAGATCGTCGTGACGGTCCGCCGCCCGCCTGGTCGCATCGTGGTCTGACCCGGCGTACCCTGAGTCGATGGCCGGGGCGGCGGAGTGGAAGCAGGCGGTCGTCGAGCGCATCGACACCCTCGCCGGCGAACTCGTCGAGATCTCCCACTCCGTCCACGCCCACCCCGAGCTCGCCTTCGAGGAGCACTTCGCCGCGGAGTGCCTGGTGAGGGCATTGCGCCAGGAGGGGCTGGAGGTGGAGGCGGGGGCGTACGGCGTCGACACCGCGTTCGCCGCCCGCGTCGGTGACGGCGACGGTCCGCACGTCGTCGTGTGCTGCGAGTACGACGCGCTGCCCGACATCGGGCACGCCTGCGGGCACAACGTGATTGCGGCGGCGGGTCTGGGGGCCGGTCTCGCCCTGGCGGCCGTCGCCGAGGCGGCCGGGGGACGGGTGACGATCCTCGGGACGCCGGCGGAGGAGGCCGGTGGCGGGAAGATCGCGATGGGGGAGCGGGGCGCCTTCGCCGACGCCGACGCCGCCATGATGATCCACCCCGCCGGTGCCGACTTCCTGGCGCCGACGATGCTCGCCATGACGCAGTTCGACGTCCGGGCTCACGGCCAGTCCGCCCACGCAGCCGGCTTCCCCTGGCGGGGCGTGAACGCCCTCGACGCCATCGTCATGGGGTACGTCGCCGTCGGCCAACTGCGCCAGCACATCCACCCGTCGGAGCGCGTGCACGGGATCATCACGCGAGGCGGCGCCGCCCCCAACGTCGTCCCCGACCTGGCCGCCGCCCGCTTCAACGTCCGGGCGCGCACGGGTGAGCGCTTGGAACGGCTGAAGGGGCGCGTGCTGGCCTGCTTCGAGGGGGCGGCGCCGCCTCGCGTGATGATCCCGTGCACGCGCTCCGACGGGTGGATGTGCTGGCGCAGTTGGCCGACGGCGACGTACCCCATGACG
>DATLFW010000463.1:0-3014 GCA_035540775.1 Acidimicrobiia bacterium | reverse complement strand
AGGTCGGTCCGCTGCATGACATCGCACTGGACGGCCAACCCGCGGCGTCCGCGGGCCTCGACCTCCCCGGCGGTCCGCTCGATGTCGGCTGCTGTACGGGCGGCGCAGACAACGTCGGCGCCGCCGTCAGCCAACGCTCGGGCACACCCCGCACCGATGCCCTTTCCCGCCCCGGTGACGATTGCCACCTGGCCGTCGACCCTGAATCGGTCGAGGATCACATGCTCCCCTTCCCGCCTGCGCATCCCTTCGACGCCGGGGGAGCCTATCCACCCCCACCGTGGGCCGACCGGCCACACTCGGGTCGATGGCCGACACTCTCACCTGCCACCGCTGCGAGTCGGAGATCGACGCCCGCCGGGCACTCGAAGATCGATGCGAGTGCGGCGACCACCGTCACGATCACCACGGCGACGACGCCTGTCGCGTCTGCGGGTGCGGCGTCTTCGAGTGGGACGGCACCCTGTCGTGCCCACGGTGTCTCGGCTCGCTCGACGACCTCACCGTCGTGCCTCGGCGTCACCGCACCAGCCGAGCCGCGTAGGGCGCGCACCCCGCGGGGTGCGGCACGTCACTTCACGTCGAGCACGCGCGTCAGTCCGACCTGCTCCCACCGCCGCTTGATGGCGGGTGGCACCCGCACCACGACGACACGGACGTGGTCGAGCGGCGCCAGGATCCCCAACCGGTTGAGGAAGCGCCGGGCGGCGGCGTCGACGAAGACGAGCCCGGCGCAGTCGACGACGATTTCGTCGGGGGCGAGATCGACGGCGTGACACAGTGATTCTGCGAGTGCGGGGATGTGCCAGACGTCGAGGCACCCAGACAGCGACACCACGACCCGCCCGGGCTGGACGCTGATCCTGGTTGCCAGGTCCTGCATGGGGTCCCTCCGACCGGGCACGTGGGCTGGACCCGCGGTCACCGTGAGCCTTGTATCGACGGAACGCGGTCGCGCGTTGAGTGGACTTGTCACCTTTGAGGAAATCTTGACGAAAGGCTCTACGGAAACGACACGAAAGCGCCGATGATGCCTTCGGAGTAGGAGCACCCATCGGAGGCATCATGGACACGTTGTCCGTCGCGCTCGTTCTCGGCCCGCTCGCCGCGGCCATCGTCATGGCTCTCGGGCCCGGTTGGCAGAGCTTCGGCGAGTCCGATGCCCCCCTGGCGCCCGTCCCGGTCCGCGATCCCGAGGGCACCCGCCGCTAGGAGACCGCCGCCCCGTCCTCGACGGCGGCGCCGCCTCCCTCGACGAGCGACGGCACCAGCGCGCGCAGCTGGTGCTTCAAGATCTTGCCGCTCGTGTTCTTCGGCAGTTCGTCGACGAACACCACGTGGCGGGGCTTCTTGAAGCCGGCCAGGTGAGCTCGGCACAGCTCGACGAGGTCGTCGGGCTCGACGGCGACGCCGTCGCGAGGCACCACGACGGCGCACACGACGTCACCCCAGTGTTCGTCCGGCACCCCGACGACGGCTGCCTCCTTCACGCCGGGATGGAGGTGGAGGACGTCTTCGACCTCGCGTGACGCCACGTTCTCACCGCCGGTGACGATGACGTCCTTCTTCCGGTCGACGATCGAGAGGAACCCCTCCTCGTCGAAGCGTCCGAGGTCGCCCGTGTGGAACCACCCTCCGGCGAACGCCTCCTCGGTGGCCGCCTCGTCACGCCAGTAGCCGGCGGTCACCTGGTCGCCCCGCACCACGATCTCGCCCACCTCGCCGACGGGGACGTCGACCAGGTCGTCGTCGACCACGCGAATGGAGACGAGCGGGCCCGGCCGCCCGGCCGCCCGGAGGAGGTGCTCCTCGCCCGCCACGCCGCGACGGTGCGTCTCGGCGTCGAGGAAGGCGGCGTTCCCCGACAGCTCGGTCATGCCGAAGCCCTGGGCGAAGTCGCACCCCAGTCGCTCGAGCCCGCGGCGGAGCACGGGGGCCGGGATCCCCGAGGCGCCGTACCCGACGGAGCGGAGGCTGGAAAGGTCGGTGGCATCGAGCCGGGGGTCGTCGAGGATCATCGAGATCATCGTCGGGGCCAGCGAGATGTTGGTGACGGCGTGCTCCTCGATCGCCGTCAACACCTCTCCCACGTCGAACCGGCGCAGGAGGACGACCGGCCGGGCGTTCAGGTGGAAGAGGAGAACGTTGTAACCCGCCACGTGACAGAGCGGGAACGGAAAGAGGTAGACGTCGGTCGCCTCCACCGGTCGGGCGACGGCCGTCGCCATGACCGCCGCGAAGAGGCTGGCGTGGGTCAGCATCGCCCCCTTGGGGCGGCCCGTCGTGCCACTCGTGTAGAGGATCCAGGCGACATCGGAGTCGCGCTGGCCGACGGGAGGCTCGAACTGCCGGTCGGAAGCGAGCAGTTCGCCGTACGGGACCTCGCCGACGGCCTGCTCGTCGGTCGCCACCACCGTCTCCACGGACGGGAATTGGCCCCGGAGTGGAAGCACGTGGTCGAGGAGGGCACGCTCGCCGACGAGCACGGTCGGCTCGGCGTGGGCGAGCAGCGCGGCCCACTCCTCGGGGTGGAGCCGGTAGTTGAGCGGGGTGAGCACGAGGCCGGCCTTCGGGGCGGCGTAGTAGAGGTCGATGAACTCGGCCGTGTTCTCGGACAGCAGAGCGACGCGGTCGCCGGGCACCGTGACTTCCTGGAGGGCGGCGGCGACCCGCTCCACGCGACGAGCGAGATCGGCGAAGGTCACCGAGGCGGCGCCGTGGACGAGCGCCACGGTGCCGGGCGCCCGCTGGGCGGCGAACTCGACCATCTCGTGCAGGAGCACGGCGTTCCCCTCGGGTCGGATGCGGCTGGCCGAACCTACTGGAGGTTGAGCGCTCCCATGTTGCGCAGCACTTCGTTCGGGCGGTCGGGGTCGGTCACCACGTCGACGACGCTGACGACGCCTGACGCCAACGCCCGTTCGAGGGCAGGGCGCAGCTCTTCAGGCCGCTCGACCCGCTCACCGTGCCCGCCGAGCGCCTCGGCCAGTCGGTCGTAGCGGATCGACGTGGCG
>DATLFW010000462.1:0-7712 GCA_035540775.1 Acidimicrobiia bacterium | reverse complement strand
TCCCATGTGTGTGCGTATGGCGTCGCGCTATGCGCGACGCCATACGCACACACGATTTCGCGCTCAAGGTTGCGGTGGGAGGTGCCGATACTTCCCCTGACTTCCTTGTCGGGTTGCCACATCGGCCGGTGCACTCACGAGCGCACCGGCCGATGCGCGTTCGGGCGTCGTGCGAGAGACTGGGCCGCATGAGCGACGACCTTCTCCTCTCCCCCGCCCATCGCCTCGCCCAGGCCGTCCGGTCGAAGGAGGTGTCGAGCGTCGAACTGCTCGACGGGTTCGTCGACCGCATCGAGCAGATCAACCCGGCGATCAACGCCGTCGTCACCCTCGACCTCGAGCGCGCCCGGGAGGCGTGTGCTGCCGCCGACGAGGCGGCCGCTCGGGGCGAGTGGCGGGGGCCGCTCCACGGCCTGCCCGTCACCGTGAAGGACGCCATCGAGACGGCCGGCATCCGCTCGACCGGCGGGGCCATCGAACTGACCGACCACGTACCAGCCGCGGACGCGCCGGTCGTGGCAAAGATCAAGGACGCCGGGGCGGTGGTGTTCGGCAAGACAAATCTGCCGCGCTGGTCGGGCGACTTCCAGACCTTCAACGAGATCTTCGGGACGACCAACAATCCGTGGGACGTCTCCCGCGTGCCCGGAGGTTCGTCGGGCGGGGCGGCCGCCGCCGTGGCGACCGGCCTGACGTCGTTCGAGATCGGCACCGACATCGCCGGCTCCGTGCGGGGGCCGGCTCACTTCTGCGGCGTCTTCGGACTCAAGCCGACCTTCGGGGTGATCCCGCAGCGCGGGTATCTGGATCGCGTCGGGGGCGGCGTCAACGACGTCGACATCAACGTCTTCGGACCCATCGCCCGCGACGCCGCCGACCTCGACCTCCTCCTCGACGTCCTGGCCGGTCCGCCGCCCGAGGACGAGATGGCCTGGCGGCTCGAACTGCCACCGCCCCGCCGGGCCGGGTTGTCGGACTTCCGGATCGGCGTGTGGCTCGACGACCCGGCGTGCCGGACGGGGTCGGCAGTGCTGTGGGTGCTGCGCTCGGCTGTCGACCGCCTGGCGGATGCCGGGGCGAAGATCGAGGAGGCGCATCCGGCGGTCTCGATGGCCGAGCAGAACGGGCTGTTCATGTCGCTGCTGACGGCGGCCGTGTCGCCGAGCTTCGGTTCCGATCTCGGACCCGTGTTGGGCGGGTCGCACTACGACTGGCTCCACCGGGCCGACGACCGGGCGCGGACGCGGGCTCCCTGGCGGGCCTGGTTCGAGGAGTTCGACCTCCTGCTCTGCCCCGTGATGCCGATCGAGGCCTTCCCCCACACGCAGGACGGCAACATGATGGAGCGAACGCTGACGGTCGACGGCGTGGAGCGCCCCTACCTGGAGTGCATCTCGTGGGTGAGCCTCGTCGGCTTCACCGAGCAGCCGGCAACGAGCGTGCCCGTCGGGCGGACGGAGGCGGGGCTCCCCGTCGGACTGCAGATCGTCGCCGGCCGCCACCGCGACCGGGAGGCGATCCACGCCGCCCGCCTGGTCGAGGAGATCCTGGGCGGCTTCGTTCCACCGCCGATGGCCGTCTGACGTGAGCTACCACCCGATGGATCGGGAGGCGGCACTTGCCTTCCTGACGGCCGACCCGCCGCACACCGGGAAGCTGGCGACGGTGCGCGCCGATGGGCGCCCGCACGTCGCGCCGATCTGGTTCGCGCTCGACGGCGACGTCGTCGTCTTCACGACCGGCGCCGAGACCGTGAAGGGCCAGAACCTCCGCCGGGAAGGCCGGGCCGCGATGTGCGTCGACGACGAGCGGCCGCCCTTTTCGTTCGTGACGGTCGAGGGGCCCGTCGAGATCGTCGACGACGACCTCGACACCCTCGTGCGCTGGGCGACCGAGATCGGCGGGCGATACATGGGGGCCGACCAGGCGGAGGCGTTCGGGCGGCGCAACGCCGTGCCCGGCGAATGGCTGGTCCGGCTGCACGTCGTGCACATCGCCTCGGCGATCGACGTCGCCGACTGACCTGCCGCGGACGCGCTGGCCCTGAACCGCCCCGGCTTCTGGGTACGCCTGCCTACACATAGGGGCGCCAGCCGTACTCAGAATGGGAAGGGTCAGCCCTTGAGGGCGTCCCAGATCATGCCGCCGTCGGGGGTGCCGTCGAGCAGTTCGGCCGGGCTGCGCTTGTCGATGTGGCCGATGAGCCCGTTGTAGATGCCGTACCCGACCAGTTGTTGCAGGCGCTTGGGGAAGCGCTTCACGAGGTCGGCCGGGATGCCGAGCTGCTGGTTCTCCTGCTGGCGGATGTAGCCGGCGCAGTAGTTCATGGCGATGCCGTACCGCCGCTCGTCGCTCGAGTTCGCCCCGCCGCCGTGCCACAGGCTCCCGTGCCACACCAGCACGCTGCCCTTGGGCATCTCGGCGGCGACGGTGTCGTAGTCGGTCGAGAGGTCGGGATTGCTGTCGGCGAGGTGCGAGCCGGGCACCAGACGGGTGGCGCCGTTCGCCTCGGTGAAGTCGGTGACGGCCCACATCGTGTTGCACACCGTCGGCGGGTGGGGCTTGGGAATCGGGATGAGTTGGTCGTCGGCGTGGATCGGCTGGGCCCGCTCGCCGGGGCCGATGACGATCGACGACAGCGACGAGATCAGGCACCCGTGGTCGAGGACGCCCTCCACCACCGGCAGCACGTTGGCGTGCACGGGCACCCGCTCGTAGAGCTCGCCGTGGACGAGCAGGTTGTAGATGCGGACGGTCTTGGTGCCCTCGAAACGGTTGTCGGCCGGCACGATCCCGAGCTCGTCCTCGAGCCGGTCGAGGTCAGCCTTCAGGGCGTCGGCGAACGTCACGTCGAAGGCGTCCTCGATGATCGTGTAGCCCTCGTCGGCGATCCGCTTGACGTGGGTGGCGATGTCGTCGCTGGTCAACTCACGCATGCCAAGGGTGTAGCACGACAGGCCGATGTCGATCAGGGGCGGACGGTCAACGGGCGAAGTCGCCCGGCGATGCCTGGTCGAGGACACCGCTTCACCAGTGAGAGGGCGGGCATTGCCCGCGCAACAAACTCAGGTTAGGTTGCCCTTACTTACGTAATTTCCGCTCGTGCAAAGGGGACGCGCAATGCTGCCGGTCACCCCATCTGTTCACGATGGTCCTCGTCGTCACGTGAATGGCGTCGTCACCCCCGGACGCCTCACCGCCGTCCTCGGAGACGACCCGGGTGGCCGCTCGACCTTCGTCCGCCTCGTCGTGGCGGCCACCAGCGAACCGGTGGTCGTGGTCGAGCCGGTGCCGGGGCTCCCCCGCCGGCGGCGCCGCCCGATCCTGCGCGCTTGCGCCGACCTCGCACGCGCGGGCCGGGCCGTCGTCCTCGTCACCGACGACGCAACCGACGCGCTCGAGGCAGGCGCTCACCGGGCGGTCGTGTTGTCGGGACCGGCGCCGCTGGCCGTCGGCCCGCCTGAGCAGGTACTGCCGACGGTGTGCCGCGAACTTGGCCTCGGGAACCGCGCATAGCCCTGCACAAAGGGCCAAGAACGGCGGTGGGCGGCGGCGTCAGCGGGTGAGGATGGTGACGGAGGCGTTGGCGCCCCGCCCCACGGTGTGGCCGAGCGCGACCCGCGCCCCCTCCACCTGCCGGTCGCCGTTCTCGCCTCGCAGCTGGCGCACCAGGTCGACGACCTGTCCGAGCGCCGACGCCCCGAGCGGCTCGCCCTTCGACAGCAGACCGCCGCTCACGTTGACGGGCAACCGCCCGCCGAGCGCCACCGTCCCGTCGTCGACCAGCTTCCCGGCCTCGCCCGGCCCGCACAGGCCGAGTTCCTCGTACGAGATCAGTTCGCGGGCGGCGTCGGTGTCCTGGCACTCCACGACGTCGAGGTCCTCCGGCCCGATGCCCGCCTCCTCGTAGGCCGCCTGGGCCGCCAGCGTGGAGGGCGGCGTGATCGTGTCGTCGGCCAGCCCGCTCATGGGCGTCGACTCGCTCAGCACGTCGCCGGGCAGGTGCGAGCGCAGCGCGGCAGCGGCGAGCCGGACCTCTCCACCAGCTCCCGACGCCCGCCGCAGCACGACGGCGGCCGCCCCTTCGTTGGGCGAGCACAGCATCCACAGGTGCAGCGGCTCGCACACGATTCGCGACGCCAGCACGTCGTCCGCCGTCACCTCCTTCTGGAACATGGCGTCGGGGTTCATCGCCCCGTGCCGGCGGTTCTTCACCACCACGGCGGCCAACTGCTCCTTGGTGACGCCCGACTCGCGCATCAGCCGCTGGGCCCGCAAGGCGAAGTACGCCGGCGTGGCGTTGAGTCCCGCCTGCTCCCGCCACGGCTCGAAGAACGAGGAGCGGATCATCCCCCGCGGCATCTTCTCGGTGCCGACGACGAGCACGGTGTCGTACTGGCCCGAGCGGATGGCCTGGGCGCCGAGCATGAGGGCGGCGCCCCCGCTGGCACACCCCGCCTCCACATTGACGATCGGCATGCCGGTCATGCCCATGGCGGTGAGCACCTTGTGGCCCGACGCCACGCCGCCGTAGACGCTGGCGCTGAAGACGGCCTGGAAGTCGCCCCGGCCGACGCCCGCCTCGGCCAGCGCCGCCTGCACGGCGTGGACGCCCATCTCGGTCACCGAGCGGTCGTCGAAGCGGCCGAACGGGTGGAGGCCGACCCCGGCGACGGCAACGCCACTCATCGGCCCGCCCCCTCAGGAGAGAAGGCCCACGTCAGCATGGGCTCGCCGCCGTCGTTCTCGGACCCGAGCGCCACCACCGTCAGGCGCATCGGCTGGCCGAACTCCAAGGCGAACGCGTCGTCCTCGGTGAGGCGGGAGACGACCCGGATCCCCTCGGGGAGTTCCACCACGCCGAATCCGAACGGCACGTCGCCGTCGTAGCCGGGCGGGGCGACGGCGACCGAGGTCCAGCCCCACAGCCGCCCCTCTCCCGACAGCGGCGCCCCCTCGACGGTGCCCGCCGAGCACCACGGGCAGGTCGGGAAACGGGGGAAGTGGTGCCGATCGCACGTGCCACACCGCCCGCCGAGGAGGCGCGGCTTCCCGTCGTCGCCGACCTCCCACAGCCCTTCGTGGACGGGCACGCCCTCGGACAACGCTGTCTCCTCGGAGGACCGAAACCTGACTCCAGCGTCAGGCTAGGGCGTTCAGGAAACGGGGCGCAGTTCGACGACCGGGATCTCGCGGTCGGTGAGCGTCTGGTAGTGGGCCCAGCCCTCGTACGCCTCGAACAAGTGGGGCCACAGCTCGGCCCGGCGCTCGGCGTCGGCCACCACGGCCTTGGCCTTCACCTTGCGGCGCCCGTCCTGCACCTCGACGTCGGGGAGATCCTTCACGTTCAGGTACCAGGCCGGATGGTTGGGTCGTCCGCCGTTCGACGCCACCACGATCCAGCCGTCGCCGTCGGGCACCGACAGCAGGGGCGTCGTGTACTCCTTGCCGCTCTTGCGACCGGTGTAGGTGAGGAGGATGACCGGTCCCTGGGCCGTGTCGCGACCGATGCGCCCGTCCGTCTTCCGGTACATCCACAGGTGCAGTCGGTAGACGGCCCGGCCGACGGTTCGGTCGAGGCGGACGGCGTTCTTCGGCTTCACGACGCCACCGCCCCGCCGTCGACGGCCACCACGGCGCCGTTCACGTACGACGCCTGGTCGGAACACAGCCACACGACCAACTCCGCCACCTCCTCGGGTGTGCCCTTGCGGCCCATGGGAACGCTCCGCACCATCAGCCGGTCGAACGCCTCGTTGCCCTTCGTGATCCCGGCGAGCATCGGCGTGTCGATCGGCCCCGGGCAGACGGCGTTGACCCGCACGCCCGCCCCGCCGTACTCCGCCGCCGCGCTCTTGGTGAGCCCGATGACGGCGTGCTTGCTGGCCGCATAGGCGGGAAAGCCGGGGACCCCGCCGACGCCGGCTCCCGACGACGTGTTGACGATCGCCCCGGCGCCGTACGCCGTCATGTGGCGCAGTTCGTGGTGGAGGCAGGCGAACACCCCGAACGCGTTGACCTCCAGGATGCGCCGGGCGTCGGCCGGTGCGAGGTCGGCGGTGAAGGCGAGGGGGCCGGAGATCCCGGCGTTGTTGTGGGCGAGGTGGAGGCCGCCCAAGGTGTCGACGGCGGTTGCCACCAGCCGCTCGACGGCGTCGGGGTCGGTGACGTCGGCGGCCACGAACGCCGCCTCGCCACCGTCGCCCTCGATCAGCGCGACCGTTTCCTTGCCGCCCGTCTCGTCGACGTCCGACACCACCACCCGGGCGCCACCGCGGGCGAAGGCGCGGGCCGACGCCCGGCCGATCCCGGAACCGGCGCCGGTGACGAGAGCGACCTTGCCGTCGAAGTCGGGCATCAGTGGAAGACCTCTCCGCCGTTGACGTCGACGCACTGACCCGTCATCCCCGACGAGAGGTCGGAGGCGAGGAAGAGCACGGCACCGGCCGTCTCCTCGTCGGTCGGCACGCGGTTCAGCGCCGTCCGGGCGGCGATCTCGGCCTCGACCTCCTCGGGCGTGACACCCCGCTCCCCCGCCTGCCACTGGAGATAGATGTCGACGCTCGGCCCCTTCATCCAGCCCGGCACCACCGAGTTGATGCGGATGCCATCGGGGCCGAGCTCCCGGGCCAGCGCCCGGGCGGCCGCCCACAGGGCGCCCTTGGAGGCGCCGTACGCCCCTTCGAATCCCGATGCCTTCCGGATGGTCATCGAGAGAATGAAGACGATCGCCCCGCCGCCCTGGGCCTGCATGTGGGGGACGGTGGCCTGGGTGAGCCCCAGCGTTCCCCACACGTTGACGTCGAAGATCTTGCGCCACAGGTCGAGGTCGGCCTCGACGAAGGGCTGCATGGGGTCGGGGCGGAAGGCGTTGTTGACGAGCACGTCGATCCGGCCGAACTCGTCGAGCGCCGTCTGCACCAGCCGGTCGCACGTGTCACGGTCGCGGATGTCGCCGGCCGACCACGCCACCCGGCCCCCCTCCGCCTCGATCTCGGCGGCCAGGCTCTTCAGCCGGTCCTCGTTGCGGGCGCCCAGCACCACGGCGGCGCCCTCCCGGGCCATCCGCTTCGCCGTGTGGTACCCGAGCCCCGGTCCTGCGCCCGAGACAATGGCGACACGATCCTCGAACAGCACCTGTCCCTCCCTCGTCGGTCGTCGGTCGTCCAGCGGTTCAGTCGTTGAGCAGCGGCGCCACGCCGGCGGCGAACGCCCGGATCTGGTCGTCGAGCTCGTCACACGATCGCACCCGGAACGCCACCATGACGTTGGCAACGCCGAGGTCGCGAAACTCCCGGAGCGACTTGGCGATCGTCTCGGGTTCGCCGGTGAGCGCGCGACTCCCGACGTCCCAGGTGGCCTCGCCGACGTAGAGCGGCTCCGTCATGGCGGTGATCTCGATCGGGTCGTCGCCCCGCACGGCCTGGCGGTGCTCTCGCAGATCGGCGAGGGCGGCTGGCATCTCGTCGCGGGGCGTGCCTTGCGGCAGCCAGCCGTCGCCCCGCTCGGCCGCCCGGCGCAGCGCCCGCTTCGACGACCCGCCCACCCAGATGGGCGGGCGAGGCTGCTGGGCGGGGCGGGGTGCGATGGCGACGCCGGAGACGGCGAAGCGCGGCGTCGTGACCTCCGGAACCTCGTCGGTGAGGGCGGCAGCGAGGACGTCGATCGACTCGTCGAGGACGTCGCCGCGGTGCTCGTAGTCGGCGCCGACG